>JAHFAP010000015.1:26214-27598 GCA_023250495.1 Deltaproteobacteria bacterium
AGGCGCTGATCGCCGGCTTGCTCACGACCCTGGCCTACCTGCACAACCCGGCCAACCGCAACGAAGTGGTTCAGTACATCGCCGCCTTTCACAAAATCGATCCGCCTCTCGCCGAGAAGGCCTTCACCTCGATCCTTCCATCTTTCAGCAAAGACGGCACGAAGCCGCGGCAGGCCGTGGAGAGGGAGATTGAGATCTATCGCGAGACCCTGAAGATCGCCAAAACCTTTACCCCGGACGATCTCGAGGAGATGGGCCTTTTAAAAAAGGTCCAAGATGTCTTAGCCCGGCCAGGGCGGTGACCGAGCCACGATCACGAACACATCTTTTTTCTCTTTCATCCTTCCGCTTTCCGCCACTAAGATTTTGGCGGATCAGCCAATGCTCTGTGGCTGACATCCTTCATCCTTGCTACTTCCGCCTATTTTTGCCTTGACGTTTCCCATTGGCTTGCCCTATTTTAGGCCGTCTGTTGTCATAGCAACCTGGGCTGAGTCGAAGAAGAGTAAGGAGGGAAACCATGGGCAGACCGAAAGCAATAGAGTGGCCGGGAAAGGCCAAGATCTGTGTCACGTTCATCGTGCCTTGGGAGGTTTGGCCGGCCAACTTTGCCACGCACGCGTCTCTTCAGCGGCATCCGGGAGGCAACATTCCCCCGGCTCAGGCGGTTTTTAAACAGAACATGGCATTAGTGACCGAGCGGGAATACGGTGACCGTTGTGGCATCTGGCGACTGATAGATCTTTTCGACCGTCACAAATTGCAAGTCACGTTTCTGATGAACGGTTTAAAGGTCGAACAATTCCCAAACGAGGTGCGGGAATTCAAAGCTCTGGGCCATGAATTTTCTTCTGAAGGCTACGAACATGAATATTCCTTCATGTACACCAAAGAGCAGGAGCGGGAATCGATCCAAAAGACGGTAGCGGCCTTTCAAAAAGTCCTGGGGCAAAAACCCACCGGCTATTTATCTCCCGGCCATGCCTCTACGGACAACACGTTGGATCTGGTCGCCGAGGCCGGCTTCGTTTGGTGGGCGGATCCTCTGAACAGCGACAATCCGTACACGCTGGAGGCTCGGGGACGAAAAGTCGTCGTCGTTCCCTATAACGTGCCCGGATGCAACGACTACTCGACCTACGGGACCGGGCGGACTCCGAGAGATCTCTTACAGATCATGCGGGATCAATTCGACTACCTGTATTGGGAGGGAGAGCAGGGAGCTCCGAAATACTTTGCCTTCAACCTCCACCCTTTTGTCTCCGGCGTTCCCTATCGGACCAAGATCATCGACGAGTTCATCAAGTATGCCAAGGGCTTTGCTGGCGTTTGGTTCGCCCGCCGGATCGAGATCGCCAATTGGTGGCTGGAAAAAGGCTATTAG
>JAHFAP010000124.1 GCA_023250495.1 Deltaproteobacteria bacterium
AGACTTTTGACGAATATCTGCTATTGTTAGACGACCGTTTGACAATCGACCTCAAGCAGCTGGAAAACCTGTTGGCTCAAGTCGCTCCCAACTATCCCGGCGGCGCTAGGAAACTGGCGTCTCAATGGATTCTTCCAGGCGCGCTGCAAGGCTAGCAAAAAGGTGTTTCTTGACAGAGGAGCCCGGTTCTTCCTAGATTGCGGCAGACCTTCAGCAGGTAAAGGCGGAGGCAATCATGAAAAGGAGCTGTCTGTCACTCTCTTTCGGGTTTATCCTGGCGGCGGCTTTTCTCTCTTCAGCTCCCGCTCAAGAGAAAAAATTGGACAAGATCAGGGTCGGCGGCGGCTCGGCATCGGCCACGCAGATGTCGATGTGGCTTGCCAAGGAGGGGGGCTTTTACGAAAAGAACGGGCTTGCCGCCGAAGCGATCAGTATTCCGGGCAGCTCTCTAGCCCTCCAGGCGATGCTCGCCGGTGAAGTGCCGATCATCCAGCTTGGGGGCGCCGCCTCGATTCAGGCCAATCTCGCTGGGGCCGATACGGTCATCATCGCCACCATCGTGCGCAAGTTTCTTTTTTCGATTTTTGCCAGGCCGGGCATCGCAAGGATGGAGGATTTAAAAGGCAAAGTGTTTGGAACGACTCGCTTTGGGACGCTCTCCGATTACGCCTCTAGGTATGCTCTACAAAGATATGGGATCGATCCGGAAAGAGATATCACGATGGTGCAGACCGGCGGTCCCGCGGAAGCGGTCACGGCGATGGCGGCGGGAAAGATTCAGGCGGCGGCCTTAAGCCCTCCGGCGACACTTCAGGCAAAGAAACTCAAGTTGAAGGAGATCCTGGACATGTCCAAGCTGGACGCCGAGTATCACGTGAATGGCGTTGTCACGACCCGGAGGTTTCTCAGAAGCAGCGAGGATGTGGTCAGGCGCTTTCTCAGAGCCTACATCGAGGGTGCCGTCCGCGGCCAGAAGGACAAGAACTTCGCGTTGAAGGTCATGGGAAAATATTTCAGAACTGACGACAAGGAGCTTCTTGAAGAGAGCTACGACACAGTAGTGAAAAGTAATTTTTCGATTCCGCCCTATCCATCAGTGCCGGGGATCGCAAGCTTGATTCAAGGCTTGGAAAGACAAAATCCCAAGGCCAAGGGTGCGAATCCAGACGACTTCGCCGACAGCCGCCTCGTGAAGGAACTCGATCAGAGCGGGTTTATAAAGTCGCTTCTGCCCTAGGGTTGAAGGGTTAAAGAGTTAAAGGGTTTAAAAACCTGGAATCCTTAAACCGTTCAACTTTTCAACTTCAAAGGGCGTAAAACCTTTTGGGATTGTCGTAGAGAATCTTTTTCTTTGAACTGCTCGTCAGCTCTTTTCGTTCACAGAATTCCTTCACCAGCGCCTGCAGATCGGTTTTTGTCGCTTCGTGCGGGAAGTCCGAAGCCCAGAGCAGGCAGCCGTCGCCCAATAGCTCAACGTCTCGCCGGGTCGTCATCTCTTCGCCGCATTGGAAAAAGAGCTGCTTCCGGGTAAGAAGCTCGCTGGGCAGAAGCGGCCGTTCTTTCGGCGGCACGCGCTCCAGCCGCTCCTCGATTTTGCTGATCAGATACGGGACCCAGCCGCATCCGGCCTCAAGGAAACCGAGTCTCAGCCTTTTGAGCTTGTTCATCAAACCTGAGAACATGATATTGGTAAACTGGCGCATCTCCGGAATCACATGCGCCAGAGTGGCGACTTCATTGGGCTCTAAAAAGCGATCATTGTCTCTGAGCGATGTGCACGAGTGGACCGACAGGGCGCATCCCAAGCGGTCGGCCTCTTCGAAAATCGCCCGGTACAGTGGATGGCCGAGGGGAAGAGGCAAACCTTCTGCGGGCAGAATCCCACCGACCATGTGGTGAACCTCGACGGCTCGGTGCAGCTCTTTGGCCGCCTTGCCTACATCCTGGAGCGGCAGCAGGGCCATTCCCCGAAATCGCTTGTCGCGGCTAAGAAACTGGTCGTGGAGGAAATCGTTGTAAGCGCGACAAAGTTCTGCTGCGTACTGCGGGTTGCCAATCTGGCCGATGTGCATGAAGCGGGTCGGATAGAGAACGGCCAGCTCGATCTTTCCCTCGTCGAGCTTCTCCGCCCACTCGCGCCAATCCGGCACGCGGAAATCCTGCTGTCTGTAATCGTTCTGAGGAATGGAGCGGTGCCAGCCGTGATGGGGCACAAGCGGAAAGTAAAGCATCGCCTCGCGTCGAGACTTGTAGCCCGGCGACATATATTCGATGATCTGCTCGTCCGTCTCGCGGACGTGCCCGTCCGAGTCGATAATGTGGGCCGGCGTTGCCGCGCGCCTCTTGGGTTGTCGCATGTGGGCTTTCTTGCATAGAGTCTCGTGGCTTGTCAATGAAGGAGAGGCTCGGTTGACATGAAATCATCCGTCCGGTTATACCTCGCTTAGGAGTCGAAAAGGCCAAGGGGGGGACCGCCATGTATGACCTGTTGATCAAAGGGGGACGCCTCTATGACGGAAGCGGGATGTCTTCCTACATGGGAGACGTAGCCGTGCAGAATGGAAGGATTGTCGAGGTTGGCCGCGTGAGCGGCGCCGTCCAGCGAACTGTAAACGCCGATGGCCTGGCAGTGGCGCCGGGCTTCATCGACTTCCATACTCACCTGGACGCGCAGCTCCTCTGGGATCCGATCGCGACCTCTTCCTGCTGGCATGGAATCACCACCGTGATTCCGGGAAACTGCGGTCTCACGCTCGCGCCGTGCCGTCCGCAAGATAGAGAGAACATCCTCGGAAGCTTCGTTCGGGTCGAGGCGATGCCGCTGCAAGTGTTGAGATCAGCGGTCAAGTGGGAATGGGAAACTTTTCCCGAATATCTGAATCGCCTCGATGGCAGGCTCGGCGTCAATGTGGCAGCCCTCGTAGGCCACTGCGCCCTGCGCCAGTACGTGATGGGCGAGGAGGCCTGCGAAAGGGCGGCGACACCGAGCGAGATCGAGCGAATGAAAAAAATCCTGAAAGAGAGCATGCTTGCCGGGGCGATCGGTTTTTCTACGAACCAGAATCCGGTGCACATGCGTAGCGATGGAAGGCCGATCGCTAGCCGCCTCGCTGCCGAAGAGGAAATTCTCGAGTTGGCGGGTGTCTTGGGCGAGTTGAACAGGGGGTCGGTTCAGATCTCCATTGGGACCCTGGGTATTTCAGTTCCCGCGGAGAAAGGGGTCGGTCTCTTCAATCGCCTCGCGGCGGGTGGGCGGCCCGTGATCTGGCAGAGCATTGCCCACCGCTGGGATCAGCCCGATCTCTGGCGCCAGCTCTTAGAGATGGCCCAGCAGAGCCAGGCCGCCGGTGTTCCGTCCTATCCTCTGTGCAATGCCCGGCTGTTTAACAATCGTTTCAATCTCAAGAACGCTCAGGTCTTCGATGACCTTGCGACATGGAAAGAGATCCTATTTATGCCCATCGACCAAAGGATGGAGCTCTTTCGCGGCCCGGAAGTGCGGCGGAAGCTTCGCTATGAAGCGGTGGAGGAAAAGCGTCCCTCCCGTTTTTCCAGGCGCTGGGATCTGGTTTACATGATCAAAGCAGCGACTCCGAAGAACAAATCCCTTGAGCGAAAGAGCGTCGCCGAGATCGCCAAGATGCAAGGAAAGGATGTCATTGATGCTTTCCTGGATCTTTCTCTGGAAGAAGGCTTGGAAACTCTCTTTCAGACTTCGAGTAACAATGGGGACGAAAGCGCGGTCGCGGAAATTCTTAAAAGTCCCTTCACCCTGGTGGGCCAATCTGACGCCGGCGCCCATCTGATCTACGACGCCGGCTACGGCTACGCGACTCGCTTCCTGGGACATTGGATCAGGGAGCGCGGGGTGATGAGTCTTGAGGAAGGCGTGCGCAAGCTCACCTTCATGGTTGCTTCGATCTTCGGCCTTCATGACCGCGGGCTGATCCGTGCCGGAATGGCGGCCGATCTGGTCCTCTTCGATCCGCAGACCGTAGGAGACTGTGAGCCGGAGATGGCCAACGATCTTCCCGGCGGAGAGAAGCGGCTCGTGCAGAAAGCTACGGGTGTGAAGATGACGGTCGTGAACGGTGAAGTCTTGACCGAAGATGGTAGGCATAGCGGTGCTCTCCCCGGCCGCGTGTTGGGAAAAGGCTAGGGGCGTTTGCTCGGAGAGATACCGTAGGGGCAAGGATGAGGGATGAAGGGATTAAGGGTTCAAGGGTTGAAGGGATTCAGGGTTGAAGGGTTAGGAGAGACATGAAGTGGACGCGTAAGATCCGGAGAACGAAACGACCTTTTTGCGGGATTGTGCTATTGGGATGTCTCCTTCCTTTTAGCCTCATGGCCGCAGAGGTGCGGGAAAAGGCGGAGGCCGAGGGTCAAGTCGTCTTTTACGCTTCTATGAACACGGTCGATGTGAAAGCGCTCGCAGACGGATTCAAGCAGCTCTATCCCAAGATCGACGCCCAGTTCTATCGTGCCAACGATTCGCAGCTCATGGAAAAGACCTTGACCGAGGGGCGAGCGGGCAAACCGCTCTGGGATGTCATCGCTATTACAGGCTTCTACGGCCATCTCCTTAAGAAAAGAGGGATGCTCGAAGCCTACGACTCGCCGGAGAGAAAGTTCTATCGCGACGCCTACCAAGATCCGCAGGCGTTCTGGACTTCGATCTACACAACCTACGCGGTCCTCGGCTACAACACGCGGCTGGTCCCGAAGACAAGCATCCCGAAGTCGTATCAGGACCTCCTCAAGCCCGAGTGGAAAGGGCAGATCGGGATGGAAGCGCGGCCCTACGAGTGGTTCGCGACGACGATGAAGAATATGGGAGGAGAAGAAAAGGGATTGGCCTTCATGCGCCGCCTTGCTCAGCAGCAGCCTCAACCGAGGAGCGGCAGGACTCTCATCGCTCAGCTCGTGGCTGCCGGGGAATTCAAAGGCTCCGTGACGGTTTACTCGCAGAGTTACGAGATCCTCAAGGGAACCGGCGCGCCAGTCGAATGGGTCGCGCTCGATCCGGTCTACGCCAGCGTTCATCCCACGGGAATCGCGGCCAAGGCCGCTCACCCCAATGGCGCGCGATTGTTTATGGATTTTCTCCTTTCAAAAAAGGGTCAAGAGATTCTGCGCTCTTTAAGACGGATTCCCGATCGAATCGATACACCTCCTGATCCGCCGCGACTGATCGAAGGTATCCGCCCGGCGGTTACTTCGCCGGAGATCTACGACGACTTTGACCGCTACGTCCGGCTCTTCGACGACACCTTCAAGTTCAAGTAGTCCCTATGCGCGTCGTTATTCACGGGCTGACCAAGGAGTTTGTGAGCGGGCCGAAAGGGGAGAAAAAGGTGCGTGCCCTGGCGGGGGTCGATCTCGAAGTCAGGGACCAGGAATTTTTCGGCGTCATCGGGCCGACCGGATGCGGCAAGACGACGCTGCTCCACATCCTCGCCGGACTCGAAAAGCCGACCGACGGCTCGGTGGAGTTCGTCGGAGACAAAAGAACCGAGGCGATGGTCTCGATGGTCTTTCAGGACGCGGCCTTGATGCCGTGGCGGACGGTCGAGCGCAACGTCCCCTTGGGACCGGAGTTTCGCAAGCAATCGGTGCCGATTTATAAAAGAGTCACGCAGTTTTTTCTGGAGATGGTGCGCATGCTCGACTTCAGCGGCTCCCATCCGGCCGAGCTTTCCGGCGGCATGAAGCAGAAAGTGGCGATCGCGCGCGCCCTGGCCAATGACCCGGAAGTGATCGTCATGGACGAGCCCTTCGCCAGCCTGGATGCCCAGACGCGGCTGCTGCTGCGCGAGGAGCTGCTCAGCATCTGGGAAAAGCACAAGAAGACTGTGATTTTGGTCACGCACAACATCGAAGAGGCGGTGATGCTCTGTGACCGGGTCGCGGTGATGAGCGCCTCACCCGGGGTGATCAAAAGTGTGGTCACGGTGGACCTTCCCCGCCCGCGCGGCTTCAAGAGCATGACCAACCCGGACTTTGTCCGCTGTCTGGACAAGATCTGGGACCTCTTGCGCTACGAGGTGGATCGGGCCATGAAGGAGAACCATCCCTCCCGCGTCGAGGAGCAGCCGGCGCCGCGGCGCAAAACTATTTTCGATTGGTGGTAAAAGTTAGTTTCGCGTTTCGAATAGCGAGTTTCGAGGGAAAAACCGAAAGTCGAATCTGAAGAGAGATTCTTCGCTTCGCTCAGAATGACACTTCAGAGATTGTCATCCTGAACGAAGTGAAGGATCTGTGTTAAGTGAATTAATTCGAATTGCGAGATATGCACATGGCAGAAGCCAGAACACTGAAGGTCGCCATCGCGGGCCTTGGCGTCGGCAGCACGCAAATTATCCCGGCGATGGCCCAGATGCCCGGCATGCAGCTCGTGGCCGCCGCGGATTTCCGCAAAGACGCGCTGGAGGCTTTCCGGCAAAAATATGGCGGCCGTGTTTACGACAGCGTAGACAAACTCTGCGCCGATCCCGAGGTCGAAGCGGTTTGGATTTCCACGCCGAATCAGTTTCACTGCGAACACGTGATCACAGCGGCGGAGCACGGCAAGCATGTGGTCGTGGAGAAGCCGATGGCGCTGTCGATTGAAGAATGCGAGAAGATGGTGGCCGCGGCGGAGAAGAATAAGATTAAACTCCTCTGCGGCCACACGCAGAGCTTCAATCCCGCCATTCGCGCGATGAGGCAGGTGATCAAGTCCGGCGAACTGGGCCGGCTCCGCGCGTTGAATACCTGGATGTATACGGACTGGATGCTGAGACCCAGAATGCCGCAGGAGCTCGATCTCAAGCTCGGCGGCGGAGTCGTCTACAGACAGGGGCCGCATCAGATCGACACGATCCGGCTGCTCGGCGGCGGCATGGTGCGAAGCGTGCGTGCGATGACGGGCCAGTGGATGAAAGAACGGCCGGCGCCGGGATATTACTCGGCATTTTTGGAATTCCAAGACGGCACGCCCGCGATCGTCGTGTACAACGGTTACGGCTACTTCGACAGCTCTGAGCTGACCTGGGAGATGGGCGAGAGGCATTACAACCAAGAAGAGCGTGTGCGCGTTAGAGGCGAGCTTAGAAACAAAACGATGGACGAAGAGAAGGCGAAAGAGGCGATGCGCTTCGGCGGGAAGAGAGAAGGCGAGTTTACCCACGGGACCGCGGTGCAGCAGGAACGAGCCAGGAGGGGAATTCAAGGGGGCGGCCATTTCTTCGGCGTCACCGTGGTGAGCTGCGAGAGAGGGGACATCCGCCAATCTCCCGACGGCATTTACCTCTACGGCGACGAAGGCCAGAAAGAGCTTCCCGTCACGGGACGGAGCGCGTCGAGATTTTCCGAGCTGAACGAACTCTGCGAGGCCGTCATTCAGGATCGCCCCGTCTATCACGACGGGAGATGGGGGATGGCGACGCTGGAGGTCTGCCTGGCGATCATGCAGTCCGCCCGCGAAAGGCGCGAGATTATGCTGACCCACCAGAGCCCGACGCCGGATTGAGAATTCCCGCCTACCGGATCATCAGGCGCTCGGCTTTGCCAGAATAATTGATAAAGACGGTTTTAAGCTCGGTGAAGAAGTTGAGTCCTTCTTCGGCCATTTCGCGTTCGCCCACGCCGGTGGCCTTGGTGCCACCGAAAGGCAACTGCGCCTCCCCGCCAATAGTCGGCTCGTTGACGTGAACCATGCCGGTCTCGACCTCCTCGACAAAATTCATCACCCAGTCGAGGTTCTGGGTGAAGATCGAAGTCGTGAGGCCGTACTCGACTGAATTGGCGAACTGAAGCGCTTCCTCCAGGCTCTTCGCAGTGCTTACGGAGAGGATCGGACCGAAGATCTCTTCGCGGAAGATGCGCATGTGCGGGGATACGTTGTCGAAGATGGTCGGCTCGACGAAATAGCCGCTGCTCAGGTGTTCCGGCCTTTTGCCGCCGAGTACCAGACGCGCCCCTTCCCGTGTGCCCAACTCGATGTAGTCGAGGTCGGTTTTCCACTGCTTTTCGTCCACGGCCGGCCCCATGTCAACGCTCTCGTCCAACCCAGGCCCGACTTTGATCTTTTTCGCTTGCTCGACAAGGCGCTCGAGCAGGGCCTCTTTGACCGCTGGCATCGCGATCACGCGCGATGTCGCGGTGCAGCGCTGGCCGGTGGAGCCGAAGGCGCCGCCGTGAATGGCGACCGCGGCCTTATCCAGGTCGGCGTCCGGCATCACGATCACAGCATTTTTTCCGCCCATCTCGCAGGTCACTTTGGCCCCGCGTGCCGCCGCTTTGACGTAAAGCGCCCCTCCGACTTCGTTGGAGCCGGTGAAGGAAACAGCGCGAATAGCGGGGGAATTGACAATCGCCTCGCCGACCACGGAGCCCGAGCCGACGACCATGTTGAAGACCCCCGGTGGAAGCCCTGCCTCCTCGTAAATCTCCGCCATCAATGAGGCCGTGGCCGGAGTCAGCTCCGCAGGCTTAAAGACCACACTGTTGCCGGCCACAATGGCGGGCGCCGATTTCCAGACGGGGATCGCCCAGGGAAAGTTCCACGGCGCGATAAGACCGACGACGCCGAGCGGGCGGCGAATGGTGTAGGTGAAGGTGTCGCGCGCCTCAGATGGGAGAGTTTTGCCGTGCATGCGGAATCCTTCTCCGGCGTAGTATTCAAGCAGAGATATGCCTTTGAGCACTTCACCTTTGGCCTCTTTAAAGATCTTGCCCTCTTCGCGGGTCAAGGCACGGGCGATTTCGTCGGCACGCCGGCGCGCGATATCCGCGGCGCGCCAAACCACGCGCCCGCGCTCCGGCCCAGGGGTCCTTTTCCAATCCCGGAAAGCCGCCTGCGCTCCGTTGATGGCGAGTTGAACGTCCTCAGCTGTTGCAGCGGGGAACTCTGCCAGCACATCCGTCGTATCGGCCGGATTAATGTTGCGAACGAGCCGCTCCGACTTCGGGTGATACCACTGCCCGTTAATGTATGAACCTGTGTGCATACGCTCCTCGCTTTAAATTTCTGAGACGGATCTCAGCCT
>JAHFAP010000125.1 GCA_023250495.1 Deltaproteobacteria bacterium
GGCCGATTTCACCATCTGAGCGGTATTCCAGCCCGCCTGTCATAGCCACGGTTTCATATGAAAGCGGACTTTGAGGGATAATCTTCCCCGGTGTGCTTGAAGCAGCATCCTCTTAATACGTACCGGCTTCATTGCGTGGTGGCTTTGGAGAGCCGCCTATCATTGTAAGTTAAGGGGCTTTAAAAATAAGCTGAGGATGATGATGGACTGGACCATGGCCCTTTTTTTCGCCGAGACATGTCAGGGTTTGGTTAAAGCAGCCAAGTCGCGCAGCAACTCCGGCACTAAAACAAAATCCACAGATCGCAGCCGTTGTGTTTACGTAACCCTCGAATCGATAAACCTCTTCTTTAGACAGGACCTTGAAAAAAAGACCTAGTAAGTCTATATTGGAGTCAAAATCTTGCGAAGTGTATGAAAGGGCAGAGGAAGACAACAGAGCGAAGCTCTCTGATGAACGTAGGGCGCCGGGTAGATTATGCGGTGCGCGCCCTTTCTTACCTGGCCGGCCAGCCCCAGGGGAAGATTGTAAGCCGAGCCGACATCGAGGAGCAACAGGACATACCGACCTATTATCTCTCCAAGATCATGAAGGATCTTGTTGCCGGCGGGCTGGTGCACTCGCACATCGGCTCGAAGGGGGGCTTCAGCTTGGCACGGCCGCCTCAGGCCATCACACTGAAAGAGGTTTACGAAACCGTGGAGCGGCCCATCGTCCTGATGGAGTGCCTGGAGCAGGGAGAGAAGTACTGCGCGTATTGCGCCGTGTGCACGCAGCGATCAGTGTGGGATAAGGCCCAGAGCCTGGTCGCAGACTACCTGGCGAAAGTTTCCGTTTACGACATCGCCGACCAGCACGGCCTCAGGAAGCGGCTCGTGGCTCTCCAGGGGTGATTCGAAAGCAAGGAGATCCCTCGAATGCTGATCATCAAGAACCTGCATGCCAGGGCCGCGGACAGCGAAATCCTGCGCGGGATCGATCTCACCGTGAAAACCGGTGAAGTCCACGCCGTGATGGGGCCGAACGGCTCGGGCAAGAGCACGTTGGCGCACATCCTCGCCGGCAGGGAAGGCTATGAGGTGACGGCCGGCGAGGTCATCTATGAGGGCAAAGATCTCCTTCAGATGGCGCCGGAAGAGCGCGCTCGGGAAGGAATCTTCCTCGCCTTTCAATACCCGGTCGAGATCCCGGGCGTAAGCACGACCTACTTTCTCAAAGCCGCGCTCAACTCTGTGCGCAAGCACCGCGGACTGGCTGAACTCGACGCAATGGATTTCCTGGCCCTGGTTAAAGAGAAGATGAAGCTGGTGGAGATGGAGCAGGGCCTGCTGAACCGGCCGATCAACGAGGGCTTCTCCGGCGGCGAGAAGAAGCGCAACGAGATTTTTCAGATGGCGCTGCTGGATCCGAAGCTGGCGATCTTGGATGAGACCGACTCGGGCCTGGATATTGACGCTTTGAGAATCGTCGCCGGCGGCGTCAACGGGCTCCGGAGCAAGGAGCGCGCCATGATCGTCATCACCCACTATCAGCGTTTGCTCGACTACATCGTCCCCGACTACGTGCACGTGCTCTCCGATGGCCGCATCGTGAAATCGGGCGACAAGCAACTGGCTCTGGAGCTTGAGGAAAGAGGCTATGCCTGGCTCGAGGGGCAGGTCCAGAGCAGCTAGAGGACAAATGTTTCGGGCAATCTTTTAAGAGTGATGGATATTGCAGAAGCCAAAGATTTTTACCTAGCCCGCTTCGCCAGTATCGAGCAGGGGCTGGCTGACGACGGCCGGTCGTGGACCAGCGAGATCCGCCGGGCCGCGATCGCGCGCTTCGCGGCGCTGGGGTTTCCGACGACTCGCGACGAGGAGTGGAGGTACACGAACATTGCCCCGATTGTGAAGCTTCCCTTCAGTCGTGGCGGCAGCGAGGAAGATGGCCTGACCGGCGAACGCATTGGGCGTCTCGATTTGCGAAACCTGGCGGAGAATCAGCTCGTCTTCATCAACGGCCATTTTTCAAGCGAGCTTTCCTGTCTGGGACGGCTGCCGAACGGGGTGATGGCGGGGAGCCTCGCCGCGGCGATGAGCAACAGCAAGGCGAAGATAGAGCCTCATTGGGCCCGCTACGCCGACTACAACGGTCACGGTTTTGTAGCTCTCAATACTGCACTGATGGAGGACGGCGCTTTCCTTTTCCTGCCACAGGGCACCGTGGTTGAAGCGCCGATTCACCTGCTGTTCATTGCGACGGCGCCGGATGAAGCGACCGTTTCTCATCCGCGCAGCCTGATCGTAATGGATCGCGGCAGCCAGGCGACCGTGGTGGAGAGCTATCCGGGTTTTGAGCGGGCGGTCTATTTTACGAATGCTGTCACGGAGATCGTCGTAGGGGAAAGCGCCGTGCTGGACCACTACAAGGTGCAGTTGGAGAGCGAGCGAGCATTTCACATCGCCACTCATCAGGTCCATCTTGAGCGCGGCGGCAATTTTTCTTCCCATTCGATCGCGCTTGGCGGCGCGCTGGCGCGGAACGACGTCAACGTCGCGCTGGATGGGGAGGGAGGCGACTGCACGCTTAACGGGCTTTACGTGACAACCGGGCAGCAGCACGTCGACAACCATACGCGGATCGATCATCTGAAGCCGCGCTGCACCAGCCGCGAGCTCTATAAGGGAATCATGGGGGGGAAATCGAAAGGAGTCTTTAACGGCAAGATCTACGTGCACAAGGCCGCCGAGAAAACCGATGCCCGGCAGACGAACAAGAATCTGCTCCTCTCCGAAGAGGCCTGGATCGACACCAAGCCGCAACTGGAGATTTACAACAACGACGTGAAATGCAGCCACGGCTCGACGATCGGCCAGCTCGATCAAGACGCGCTCTTTTACCTGCGCTCGCGCGGCATCGAATCAAGGGCGGCGATCGCGCTGCTGACCCGGGGATTTGTGAGTGACATCACCGGGCGGATCAAGAGCGCTCCTGTCACGGGCTGGCTGGAAAAGATATTTGCGCCAAAGATCGAGGTAATCACAGCCGATAAAGGCAAACTATGAAGGCTCTACATGAACTAAGATCCATGCCCTCCCGGAGCTGGCTTGGCGTTTCTTTCGATGTCGCCAAGATCAGACAAGACTTTCCCATCCTGGAGCAACGCGTGCATGGCAAGCCGCTGGTCTATCTGGACAACGCGGCGACGACGCAGAAGCCGCAGGCGGTGATCGACGCAATTCAGAGATATTACTCGCAGGAAAACTCGAACATCCATCGCGGGGTTCATTTTCTCAGCGAGCGGGCGACAGAGGTCTACGAAGGCGCCCGGCTTAAGGCGCAGCGCTTCCTTAACGCCTCGAGCACTCGGGAGACGATCTTTGTCCGGGGCACGACTGAGGGCATCAACCTCGTGGCCCAAAGCTACGGCAGAACGTTCCTCAAGGACGGAGACGAAATCATCATCACCGCGATGGAGCACCACTCGAATATCGTCCCTTGGCAGATCCTCTGCGAGCAGGTGGGGGCGCGTCTTCAGGTCGTGCCGATCAACCATGACGGCGAGCTGCTACTGGACGAGTATCGGAGGCTGTTAAACGAGAGAACCAAATTGGTTTCGGTGGCCCATGTTTCCAACGCCCTCGGCACGATCAATCCGGTCAAGCAGATCATCGAGATGGCCCACTCTTATAACGTGCCGGTTCTGGTCGATGGCGCGCAGGCTGCGCCGCACATGAAGGTGGACGTCCAAGAGCTCGATTGTGATTTCTACGTTTTTTCCGGCCACAAGCTGTACGGCCCAACCGGGATCGGTGTCCTGTACGGCAAAGAAGCCTTACTAGAGGCTATGCCGCCGTATCAGGGAGGCGGCGACATGATCAGCCTCGTTACCTTCGAAAAAACCCACTATAATATCTTGCCCTTCAAATTTGAGGCCGGGACGCCCCACATCGCCGGCGGTATCGGTTTGGGGGTGGCAATCGATTATTTGAGTCGGGTCGGCCTCGAGGCGGCAGGGGCTTATGAACAGGAGCTCTTAGCCCATGCGACTCGGTCGCTCTGCGCGATCGATCGTCTAAGGGTCATTGGAACGGCGAAACAGAAGGCCAGCGTGCTTTCTTTTGTGCTCGAGGGAGTGCATCCGCACGACATCGGCACCATCCTGGACCGGGAAGGGATCGCCATCCGGGCGGGCCACCATTGCGCCATGCCGGTGATGCAGCGCTTCGGAGTCCCGGCCACGGCCAGGGCCTCCTTTGCGTTCTATAACACTAAGGAGGATGTGGACGCGCTCGTGCAGGCGATGGACAAGGTGATCGAGGTGTTTGGCTGATGTCGGATCTGAGCGACCTCTACCAGGAGGTGATCCTCGACCACAATCGGAGCCCTCGAAATTTTAAGAAAATCGAGGATGCCAACCGGACTGCGAATGGTTATAATCCGCTATGTGGGGATCACGTCACCCTGTACCTCAAGCTCGAGGACGGCGTGATCTGCGACATCGGTTTCCAGGGCGCGGGCTGCGCCATTTCGAAGGCCTCCGCCTCGATCATGACCGCTAGCTTGATAGGGAAATCCGTCGCTGAAGCGGAGGCGCTTTTTGATCGGGTCCACAAGATGCTTACCGGCGGGTCGAGTGCGACGGCGGATGCGCAAGAGATGGGAAAGCTTGCCGTCCTTTCGGGAGTCGCTAATTTTCCGGCCCGCGTGAAGTGCGCGAGCCTTTCGTGGCACACGCTGCGCGCCGCCCTCAAAGGCGAGCAGGGGGTGACGTCCACGGAGTGATCAATGCGGAGGTACTGCCATGCAGAAAAGCGATCAACCCATAGCTCTTCTCCGTGATTGCGAAGCGGTGCTGATTCCCAGCGGAGAAAAGTTAAAGCTTGTTGCCGGCGCCCGGATACAAGTCACGCAATCACTGGGCGGCAGTTTCACGATATTGACCGACCGGGGATCGATGGCGCGTATCTCAGGCAAAGACGCCGATGCGCTTGGACTTGAGAGGTCTCCGGAGACGCCGGCGACCTCTGTCTCGGCTCCGGAAGCCCCTGGCGCCCTGGAGAAACTGGTGTGGGATCAGCTCAGGAGCTGCTTCGACCCTGAGATTCCTGTGAACATTGTCGACCTGGGGCTCGTTTACCGGTGTCAGGTGATGCCTCTTCCGCGAGGCGGTTCCAGGGTGGAGATCCGATTTACCCTGACGGCGCCGGGATGCGGCATGGGACAGGTGCTGAGAGAAGATATAAAAAATAGAGTTTCGAGCGTGCCCGGCGTGCGAGAAGTCGATGTGGAATTGATTTGGGACCCGCCCTGGAACCAGAGCCGGATGTCTCGTGAAGCGAAGGTCGATTTGGGGATGGAATAGAGTTATGGCGGATGATGAGAAGCAAACGAATTCGTCAATGGACGCAGTGGTGATCGAAGCAGAGGTGACAGAGGCCCTGCGCAACTGCTTCGACCCGGAGATTCCGGTTAATATCTACGAGCTGGGCTTGATCTATGATGTCAAAGTGGAGCTTTCCGGCGCGGTGGCGATCCGCATGACGCTCACCTCGCCGAATTGCCCGGCGGCGCAATCGCTGCCCGGAGAGGTGCAGGCCAGGGTCAAGGAGATTCCCGGCGTGACCGATGTCTCCGTAGAAGTCGTCTGGGATCCGCCCTGGGATCCGAGCAGGATGTCCGAGGCGGCCAGGCTGCAGCTTGGGATGTTGTGAGCGGATGATGAGAGATGATTGAGGCGGAAATTCGCGTGCGTGATTGAAAGGGAGAGAATGGAGAAAGAGTTTTCATTCGAAGAGAGCGACGAAAAGACTCCGGCTGACTCATCGCTGGATGAAGCGGGCCGGCTCCAACCGTCTGAGATGGACGAGCCAGAAGAGCCGGGCGATCTCCTGGTTGCCGAGGAAGCCGGGGAGGAAGAGGCAGAAGAGCCTGATCCGGAGGTCGAGCGGATCCAGAAAAGCAGCGACCCGATCTCTCTTTACCTCCGCGACATCGGCTCTGTTCCGCTTTTGACGCGCGAGCAGGAGGTGGAGCTGGCGAGAGAAATGGAAGAGGGAGAGGTCCAGGTTTTCGAGGCTGTTCTCTCTTCTCCGCTGGCGCTGCGCACTGTCCTGGAAAAGTGCAGGCAGGTGCAGGCCGGCCAGCTTGCCGTTTCGGAGCTTCTGCTGGATGATGACGCGGGAGACGGAGCGGCCGGCGGCAGCCATCCAGAGAAGCAGTTCGTCAAGGCTGTCCAGAGGCTCCGCCCACCGGCCCGGGCGCGCGACCGGATTGTGCAGGAGTTATCGAGAAAGCGGCTCGCGAAGAAAAAAAGGGAGCGCCTGGAAAAGCTCCTTGCCAAGAAGACGGGCGAGATTCTGACAGAGCTGAAGGAGCTCCGGCTGGCGAAGTTTTTTGTTGAAGAGCTGGCCGACAGGCTCAAGAAGTCTCACGCCCGGCTGAGCGAATTGGAACTGAGGCTGGCGGGAGCCGCTAAGGCGAATGAACGGAAACAGATTCTCGCCGAGGTCCGCCGCATCGAAGAAGAAACGGAGATGCTCGCAGGCGAGCTTAAGCAAAAGGTCGCGTCTATCCGGGGGGGCGAGGCTAAAGCTGACCGCGCGAAAAAGGTCCTGACGGAATCGAATCTCCGCCTGGTAATCACGATCGCGAAGAGGCACGCCAACCGAGGGCTTCCCTTTCTCGACTTGGTCCAGGAAGGGAATATGGGGTTGATGAGAGCGGTGGAGAAGTTCGATTACCGGCTGGGATACCGGTTCTCCACCTACGCGACCTGGTGGATCCGGCAGGCGATCACGCGGGACATCCATAACTCCGCGCGCACCATTCGGCTGCCGGTGCACGTGATCGAGGAAAGAAACAAACTGATCCGCACATCTTACTACCTGCTGCGCAAGCTTGGGCGCGAGCCGCTACCGGAGGAGGTCGCGGACGAGATGGGCGTGGAGCTTGATGAGGTCAGACGGATGTTGGGGTTGGTCGGCGAGCCGGTCTCACTCAATACACCGATCGGGGATGAAGGAGAAAGCAGCATTGAGGACCTTGTCGAGGACAGGTATTCGCCCAAGCCGGTGGACCAAGCGATGGACTCGCACCTGCACGCGCAAATGCGCAAGGCGCTTGCGACCCTGCCGCCGAGGCAGGAGAAGGTGATTCGTATGCGCTTCGGAGTCGGGGAGACGCGGGACTATACCTTGGAGGAGCTGGGGGAAAAGTTCTCGCTGACCCGTGAGCGGATCCGCCAGATCGAAGCGACAGCCCTGCGCCGGCTCCGCTCACCGTCCCGCGCCTTGAAGAACTGAACCGCGACCACCCGAATGTTCTATGCGTTCTTTGCGCTTAGTTTTCCTGCGGGCCACCGACTGGATTTTATCGGACAGCTCCCCTTCTATGGGGTAGTAGGTAGCTTCAGGTTCGACTACTACGTCGAATCTCACTTTTCTCGTCTTGCCCCAAAAGTCGCTCAAGTCGTGCTCATCCCAGAACTCTCCGATTTCCGCGTACGAGCGGGCTTTGGAGATCGAACTTCTACTTTTTTTCATATCTTTTCCTTTCACGGTCGGTCATGTCGCGCGCCGACAGGATTAAGGCTTGCTGGTTTTTTTACGCACGAAAAAGAGAATAAGATGTTGAGCTAGATTCGCGGCAGGTCACGGTCAGTCATTCCTTTTTAGTTTCGACGCCGCCTCCGCCTAAGTCGCTGGCGATTTCGCGGAACTGTTCGAGGGCGGCTTCGAGGTCGTTCTGAGCGAAGCGAGTCGAGGGACGACGATCTCCTGGGCGAGAACGTCAGCATTGGGAAGGTTATCGGAGTCTTCGAAGCCTTCGTCTCTGAGCCAGAAGATGTCGAGGCTGGCCGCAGGAAAAGCTTCGCGTCCCCTTTTTTCTCTTGCTAGACTCAGAGCCTTTCGCTCTCGTTCTTCGCCGCTCATAGAGAAACGCCTTCTCGCTCAATATTGCGATAGAAAGGCGTTCCGTACTCCTGATTTTGTCGGTACTCCGCAGCGCTCAAAATAGTCGGCGCGAGGTTCGTGCCATAAGCCAGATCGACTTCAAGCGACTCCTCGACGATCCTGCGGCAGAGGTCTCGGTCCTTCTTGTTCACCAATACCAGGACATCGAGATCCGACTCCTCCGTCCCCTCCCCACGCACCCTGGAACCGAAAAGGCGTAGCGATACCAGGTTTTGTCCGAGCAAGGACTGGACCGCATCTCTGAAACTTGCCAGGGCTTTTTGTTCTAATTGGGTCAAAGGTTTCGTCATCGATGTCACCTCCCTTGATTTCCTCTGCAGCCTACTTTCGTCCCAAATATAACAGGGATGGCAGGGCAAAACCAACCGACCGGAGAGCCTATCCAAACCGCCGTCCCCGAGTCCATCGGACGTGCAATAACTCACCGATTCCGCGAATTTCTACGCACAGAATATACTCGGAAGCCGAGCGCGGAGTGCGATCAGCCCAAACCCGCCGACCGTGAAGTAGGCTGTCGCCACGTCTAAAGACCGGCCCTTGTGCTCGGTCAGCAGACCTTTGAGGATGTCAGCCAGAACGTGGCTTTGGTTGTCGATGACGTAGGGGAGTTTCATTTCTAGCGAGGCACCCGAATGATTCCGGGATACTCGTCGAAGTGACTATCAAAAGCAAAGGCGTGGATGATGCCGAGCCTTTCCATGACGGCGAAGCTCGTACAGTCAACAAAGCTGAACAGGTGATCTGAATAATCCCGAAAGACCTGCAGAGCCTTTTGGAGATCGGCGGCTGTAACATTTTGCAGGATGGCGGCTTGTTGTCTTAGTATGGACGACGCAACCCGCACTGCTAGCCGGTGGCCGCGCGCTGTTTTGTCCCGCATCCGAATTAGGGTTGCGGTCTCCGCCAAAACATAGTCCGTCGTGATCAACGGCTCGCGGTTCCGCCCGAGCCATCTCATAGCAGCTTCATGGTCTGGATCATTGCGCACAGCCACGGCAAACCACGCGCCGGTATCGACAAAGATCACGAATCTTTCCTATACAAGACGGCGTCGTGTTCTC
>JAHFAP010000126.1 GCA_023250495.1 Deltaproteobacteria bacterium
ATGCAACGCGGGAGGATTCTCAATCCGCGCGATCTCGCGCAAACCCCCGGCTGGGCAAAGCCGATCGTCGTCGCCGCGATCAAGTCAAGCGGGCGCTGATTCCCGGCCCGGCAGCGGCGCTGCGCGGCGGGACAACTTGCGAGCGCGTGCGCTGCCGTCGGCGTCGTAGGCGTGAGTCCTATGGTTGAATGTCGCAGTGACAAGCGAGGAACGATTGGCTCAAGGTCAGGGCTCGATGCCTGATTCTATTCTCCTCGAATCACAAAGGCCAAGATCTGACCCTCTTCCCTCCTAAGATTTTCATGCAGGAAGCCGCGCAGGAAAGGCTTAACACGTGGGCGGCAAGAGATACGGTTCCGCGATAATGGGAATTCCATCAACGCGCATCCACCGATCCGCTTGGTGTGTAGTACCCGACTATGCCGTCGCGCCGGTCGGTTGGTGTCAGGGCGGAGCCATCGGCTGTTCCGTGATCTTTCCCGACGAATATGATTCGTGGCGATCGCGTCCCGTAGAGGGCGCCGACATATGTCGCGCAGAACGAAGGGCTGGCGAGAAGCTTGCAGCATTGCCTCGGTGTCGTAGGTGGAAGGGCGGGGTCACGAGCCCAACGGTCGTACTCCCCAACGAAGTCCCTAAGCGTCATTCGCGGTATTCGCTCCAGTGCCACCTAAGTATTAAGTGAGCTGCGACTGGCGGAATCATCGCCAGCGGCCTATCCTAGAAACCATCGGTACCCATTTCAAGCAGAATTTCACGCGGCGGAAACGGGACATTCAACTTTTCCTCGAGACTATCGTCGCCTCGCACGAACTGAAGCCGATGTGCCTAACAGAAAATCAGAATGTCCCCTTTTCTCCACCCTGTCCGGTTGGGCCTTTGGCTTATCCCAGTTTTGCTCGCCGTTTTGCGTCTTTAGGTCTCGGTAGTGGCCTTTAGGATAAGACGTCGCGCCCAAGATATCGCCTCAGGGTAATCGCGCGAGTCCAAGACGAACTCTTGACCACGACCGGCTGACTCTAAGATCGTATAATTGCCTTTCCGTCGGAAGGATGCCTTATCGGGATGATACGTCAATGGGACGCAGCCATTGCGGGGGTAGAGCCAGCCAGGTAACCGCCACCGCCTGCGGTTGTGGCTGTTCGGTGCCGTAAGACGGAGATACTCATGGTAACGCGTGAACTGGCCACCGCCTGGTATGCCAGGCAGATTATCCGCGAAGTCAAGTCTGTCACTACCGAGGTAAGCTGTGCCATAGCCGCCGCGAAAGTGTGGATGATAACGTGCCCAAGGGATGTCTGAAAGCTTGCGATCAGTACAGGGGACTATTGCGCCGACCTGCAACCAACCGTAAATAACGTGTAGGTCGGGTGCATCGGGTCTGTAGTGATATCTGCCATCCCTCAGCTCAGCTTCCCGAAACCAGCCAAAGAATAGAAACAAATCTCCGACCGTGACACCGCAGGTCTTTAAATGGGAGTCGGCAGCGCCGGCCTGGCCAAAGATGGGTCTCCATCCAGGCTTCCTAGGGTAGATACCGGGCAGAATATCCGGATCCAAGTGAATTTGTCGCTTCGAGTGAAGTGCCCCACCGGATAGGTCTTCCACGAGCTTGCCAAGCGAGACTTTGCGGAAGGTCAAATCGGCATACGTGATCTCGCTCTGACGGTCGGGGATCGGAAGTGACACCAGCGAGCCGTTTAGGAAGGGGCTTGCTAACCCACCGGAACTCGAATCAACCCCTTTTCTACTGAGAATGACGCGCATGGTGGCTATTGCGAGCTAATACAAACGCATTAAGTAAGTTGACATTGGAGAGGAGCAAGCCTTCCGGCTGTGGTCAATAGGCCGGTGCTTTGAGGGCCGCCACCCCGTCCCCTTAGCGTGGCACCTCCATCGGTTAGGGCCTGTGGTTCGACTTTGCTCACCACCGTGAGACCTATCGAAGGGCCGGAACCTTTACGTCCCTGTGCCCACGGCCTTCAGGCTCACTCCTCTCCATGCTCCCAGCGCCGTCTTACGTAACATTTGTAAACACGTTTGTATTAGTAAGCGGGCTGCGATGGGCGGAGTCGTCGTCGGCCTATCCTAGGAGCCATCAGTATCGATTTCAAGCAGAATTTCATTCTAATATCGCTCGCGAACAAAAGCTTTCGCAAAGCGGAGATTCCAAACTCCGGCCAACGCATACTCCAAACCAGCAGATCGGGTCAAGCATTTTTCCCTTTTACGCTGTCCCCTTCAAGAGAGTTGGTTGACAAGGTGAGGGGTCGGAACGTATGGTTGGTTCATAGCTGAATCGCCTTGGCAGGCAAGGAGAGAATCATGGCACGGCCGGAAAAAGTAAGCGCTGCGCAACCCCAAGCGGTTCGACAGGCTCACCGCCCTGAGGGAAATCGAAGGGTCGCCTATCGCGGCCTGCGCGACTGGATCGAGCAGGTCGATAAGATGGGCGAGCTGCGGCGCATCAACGGCGCCCATTGGGACAGAGAGATGGGCGCGACCACGCAGATGCTGACAGAGAGCAGCAAAGGGAAGGCGCCGGCGATTCTCTTCGATGAGGTTCCAGGTTACGCAAAGGGTTTTAGAACGCTCTACGGCCAATTCTCCTCCATCAAGAGAGTCGCGCTGACCCTTGGCCTGCCGCTGGAATACGAGCGCAAGGTGGACATCGTCAAGGCCTATCACGAGCGCATGCAAAACATGAAGGTGATCAAGCCGAAGTTCGTCAAGAGCGGACCTGTTCTGGATCAGGTCCTCGAAGGCGCTGACGTCGATGTCCTCAAGTTCCCCGTGCCCATACATCACGAGCTCGATCAAGCGCGATACATCGGGACTGCGGATCTGGTCATCACCAAAGACCCCGATAGTGATTGGTACAATCTGGGCGCCTATCGCTGCCAGGTCTATGACGGCAAGACGGTCGGCTGTCAGATCACCGAAGGGAAGCATGGACGGATCCACCGTGACAAATATTTTGAGCGGGGCCAGAGCATGAAAGTTGCCGTCGTGTGCGGGCAGGATCCTCTTCTTTACATGCTCTCGGCGAGTCCTCTTCCACGAGGGGTCTCAGAATATGATTTCGCGGGCGGGCTCAGAGGAGAGCCGGTGGAAGTTGTCAAAGGTCCCTACACGGGTTTTCCGATACCCGCGGATGCCGAAATCGTCATCGAGGGCGAGGCGGTGCCCGGACACGTCAAGCCGGAAGGCCCGTTCGGCGAATGGATGGGTTATTACTCCGACGACGTCGTTCCGCGTCCCTACATCGACGTGAAGACTGTTCTCTACCGCGACAACCCGATTCTCACCTGCGCGCCGCAGCACAAGCCTGTGGATGAGACCGGCCTGCTCAAGGGAATCGGGGGCGCGGCGGAGATCTGGCAGGCGCTCGAAGCTTGTGGTTTGCCGGAAATCCTCGGCGTGTGGAATCACGAGGGCGCGCCGGCCACGCGCTTCACGGCGATTCAGATCCGCCAGCGCTACCCCGGCCATGCGCGCAACGTTTTGCACGTGGCTGCGAACTGCGCGGCCGGGGCGTACAACGGCAAATGGACGGTCGTGGTGGATGAGGATATCGATTGCTCCGACCTGGATCAGGTGCTGTGGGCGATGTCCACGCGCTTCGATCCGGTTACCGACATCGACATCATCCAGAAGGCTTGGTCATCCGGACGAGACCCGATGTTTCTCCCCGGAAATTTTAACAACCGGATTCTCATAGATGCCTGCATTCCGTACGACCGGAAAGCGAAAGGGAAATTTTCCACGGTCGTCGATGTGAGCCCGGAGCTGCGGGCGAAGCTCAAAGCCAAGTTCGCTAAGATCTTTGCTTCAACTTAGCCGGCGGCGCTTTTTCCCCAGCGCGATCTCCCACTCAAGGTAGCTTCTCATCGCGCTCTTGTCGCCGGTCATCGAAGCGGACAGAACGACGTCGTTTGGCTCAACCAGCGCCTTCGTGAGTCCCGTTTCCAAAGGCTGTCCCGCGCTCTGCCAACTCTGCATCCCGCCTTCAACGACGCAGACATTCTTGTAACCAAGCTCCGTGAGAGTCGCGCCTGCGAGGGTGGACTGCTCGCCATTAGGACAGATGACGAGGATCGGCTGTTGGCGGTTCGGGTAGAGTTGGGGAATCTTCTCTTCCAGCCAGCCGCGGGAAATCCACGCGGCTCCGGGAAGATGGCCCTGCTCGTATTCCGCGCTCAAGCCGGCATCGAGGATCAGGAGATCTTTTGAGTTGGCCAGGCGTGATTCAAGCTCCTGACAACTTATGAGGCTGACAAGAGAGCGGGCGCGCTCGATTCCGAGCACCGACTTCGCCGGTTGACCGGCTTCAAGCTCGTGGCCGCTTTTCACCCATCCTTCGATTCCTCCCCTGAGCACGAAACTATTTCTGAAACCCATCTCGCGGTACCAGTAGGCGGCCATTGTGGCCCTTGCTGTCCGGTCGCAGGTGAAAACGATGGCGCCATCTCGCACGGCGATGTAATCGTCCGCGCGCTGTACAGCCTGACCGCCCGGAACCGAAAGGAAATCGGGAATATGTCCAGAGACGTATTCTTCGAAAGAGCGAACGTCTATAGGATAGAGCGTCTTCCGGTCTCGCTGGCTCAGGAGATTTCTAAGATCCGAAACCGAGATAAAGGGAATGTTTTCTGCGTTTGCGATCCGTGCGGCCAGCTCTTCCGCCGCGGAGCGACTCATTTCTGATGGCCCATAAGACTTTCGGTTCGGATGGCGCTCCAGCTCAAGCCCTGCCAGAAGCCATCCCATCGTCCCATTTTTAAGGGCAAAGACGTTGGAGAGACCAAGACGACGGAGAGTTTGCGTCCCGATGATGCTGCGCGTGCGGCCGGCGCAATTTATAACAACGGTCGCCTGTGGATCCCTTTTGAGTTCTTCAGCCCAAAGAATGAGATCTCCACCGGGGATGTTTACTCCACCAGGTATGCAGAAGCGCCGGTATTCGTCCGGTGTGCGCGCGTCAAGGAGAAGAACGCGTTCGCCGCGGTGAGTACGGGCTTGAAGCTCTTGAGGTGCGATCTCTGGAACTCTGCGCTCGATGTGGATTTTCTCGCCGAACTCTTTGCTCGGTACGTTGATGCCGGTCGCAAGGAAATAGCCGGACTTCTGCCAGGCGGGAACGCTGCCTTCGAGCAGCTGAACGTTGCGGTAGCCAAAAAAGCTGAAGGTAGCTGCGGCCAGCTTCTCCCGCTCCCTCCCATCACCAACAACGATGATGGGAGTATCCAGATCGGGAACTAACTCTCTTACGCGAAACTCGATATCGCGCCGTGGCAGCGACGTCGCGCCGGGAATGTGGCCGAGGTTATACTCGCCCGGCTCGCGGACATCTAAGAGAGCATAGCTCTCACCGTTGTCTATGAGTCGCTTCAGCGAGTCGCAGGAGATGGGCGCGATCGTCATAGGGCAAGGAGAAGCTACTCGCTCTCTTCCAGATCGACGCTCTTGGCCGCCCCTGTGTGTCTTGCCGGTTCGCGCAGGAACAGGAGAACGGCCATGCCTAGGAGGTAGGATCCCGAGATCACAGTGAAGGCGTAGCTGAAACCGAAGTTCTGCATGATCCATCCTGTCAGCAGGGTCCAGACCGGCGCAGAGACGAAGCCGATGAAGTAGTACAGGCTGAAGGCCGCGTCGAGAGTGCTTTCATCCGAGACATCGCTCAAGAGCGCCTGGGTGAGCGTCTGGCGCGACGTCACAACGGTCCCGTATAGAATCAGATTCGCAAAGAGTTCCAGGGAGACGCTCGATTGCCATGCCAGCCAGAGGGTCGTGAGGGCCGAGAGCAGGAGGGATACCTGGATGGTGCGCGCCCGGCTGAAGCGATCCGAGATCCAGCCCCATATGACCGGGCCGACAAGCCCCCCTAGCTGAAGCAAGGTAAAGAGAAACGCCGCATAGGTCGCCTCTACGTGGAGGTCATTCACGAAATGGGGGATAAGGTAGGTGACATTGACTCCCTGCCCGCGTCCCGCGGCGCCGGCCATCAGCACCAGAGAGACGACAAGAATATTTCTGTTCTGCAGGCATCTCTTGTAAGCCTCCCAGCCCTCGTAAGAGAGTCTTGATTTTCTTGCCTCCGAAGAGGCGGGACGGAGCTGCTCCCGAAAGAGAAGACAGGCGGCGCCCATCACCACGCTCGGTATTCCGACAAGATAGAAAATCCCTCTCCACCCCATGTAAACGAGAAGCACGCCTGCCAGGATCGGTGCTAAAAGGGTGCCGAGGTTGCCTGCGATGCTATGAACTGCCAAGGCCCGTCCTCTGGATCCGCCGTAGTAGGACGCCAGTATGCTCGATCCTACCGGGTGCTGGGGGCTGGAGCCTATTCCGCCGAACAGGCGCGCGCCCAAGACAAACCGATAGCTCGGAGCGAATCCAGTGGCCAAGACGGAAAGGCCGAGCGCGATGTTTCCGAGGCCCAACATGACGGCCCTTTTAACGCGCGCGGCGATGAGGCCGTAGATCGCCTGGAGCAAATTGCCGACCATGTTGTATGCGGCGGTGAGAGCACCGATCTCAACATAGCCAAAGCCCAGCTCTTTCATCATGACAGGGTAGAGCACGCCGATCATGGAGGACTGGAAATGGTTGAAGAGGTGAGTGCCGCAGACGATGCTGAAGACAGCTTTACGCTCGAAGGATTTTTCCCGAGGTGCGGGAGATGTGTCAGCCATGATGCTCTCTCAGGTTGCTGGCTCCCCAATATAGAGTCTTTTCGCGCGAATTCAAATCCCAAAGCCATCTCTTTCATTTTCTGTCGTCTTTGAGTTAATATCCGGCATCGTTTTGAAGGGAGATTGAGATGTCCTACACTAGCTGGAGAGGGGTAATCGGTTTGATCAAGCCGACGCATAGACCGGGGTCGCTGGAGGAATTCATCCGGCTGCTGCCGGAAGGGATCGGCGTGATCCCGTTGTTTGTGGGATTTCAGCGCGGAAGCGAGGACGAGTTTCGTGAGGCCCTCCGCGCTTACGAGAAGCGGGTTGATGAGTTGGCTGAGTTGGGAGTAGATATGATCCACCCGGAAGGCGCGCCTCCCTTTATGGTGCATGGTTACAAGGGCGAGCAAGAGATTGTCCGAGCGTGGGAGAAAAAGCATGAAATCCCAATCGTCACCGCGGGCATGACCCAGGTCGAAGCCTTGCGCGCTCTTAAGATCAAGAAGATCCTGGGAGTGACCTATTTCACCGGCAAGATCAACGATACATTTACGCGCTACTTTGTCGACGCGGGTTTTGAAGTTCTTGCTATGGAAGGAATTCCCGTCGCCTTCGAAGATGTCGGAAGACTCTCCTCTCAGGAAGTCTATGCCCACACCCGGAAGGCTTTTTTGCAGCATGCGGGAGCCGACGCGATCTACATGCTGGGCTCCGGCTGGCGCACCCTGGATATCATCCATCTGTTGGAAGAGGATCTTCAGGTTCCAGTAATCCATCCAGTCCCCGCGCGGGTTTGGGCCGTTCAGAAGCGGCTCCACGTCAGACAGCCGGTCAAAGGTTACGGCAGGTTGCTCGAAGAGATGCCGTAGCTACACCCTTTCTCTCCTTACTTATCTCATTGCAAAGAGCCCACGGCCCGCCGTTCATCGAAGGCCGGGCGGACAGAAGGCTGCTTTTGTAGAAACGGCCTTCCTCAGTCCATGCCGAGACTGATTTCGCGCGAGAGTCATTGCCAAATAAAAATGTTGACATAAGAAATGGTTGTCTGATACGGTCCCTTCGCGCACAACATACCCTTAATATCCCGGCGCGGCGTCAAGAGTTTTCCGCCGAGGAAGAGTACTGTCGCGACTTTGGTCGCAGGGAGGAACGATGGCCATGGCCAGGAACAATTGGCGTAGGATCAGGACCCTGGTGCTGCTCTGTTCGATAATCTTGCCGGGTTGCGGCAAGGGGCAGCCGCAGCCGGGACAGGTGCTCGACGAGGCGCGGCGCGCCGGCCGGACCGCCGCGTCCTTCCCCGCGGCGGGCGAAGACTACTTCCATGACATGGACGGTGGCGGGAAGCTCAACGCGAACCAGATCAAAGGCCGCAACACGTGGATCGTCTGGACCGGCGGGACCGACCGCCTCTGGGATTTCCTGGCCAACAACAGCTTCGGCTCGCTCGACTTTTTAAAGACGCTGTCTTCCCATCCGGATCCGAGCATGAAGCACTTCAGCCGCGATAATCGCTGGCAGTATCTCGGTCTGGTCAACGAGCCGTGCTTCGAAAAGCCGACGGGGCCGCGCGCGGATCGCTACGGGCTCTGGTTGGACACGCGCCGGAAGGACTGTCCGCCGGACCCGTTCGAAGACGAAAAGAAATATCCCGGAGCAAAAGTCGGCGCGCGAGGCAAGAACATCCCCGTGGGGTCGTATTACGGCTATGCTACCGGAATCGTCGGCTTGCGTCTTTTCCCCAACCCGGATTTCGACGAGAAGGCTGAAAAGAAATGGAAAGAAAACAGCGAGCGGTTCTACACCGACCCGAAATACTATGAGGACAAAAATTTAGTGCGCCCGTATCGCGTGGGCATGACTTGCGCTTTCTGCCATGTCGGCCCCAGCCCGGTGAAGCCTCCCGCGGATCCGGAAAATCCCAAGTGGGAAAACCTGAACTCGAACCCCGGCGCGCAGTACTTCTGGATCGACCGGATTTTCTTCTGGAAAAAGGACGAGGCGAACTTTATCTTTCAGTTGTTCCATACCTCCCTCCCGGGGACGCTGGACACTTCGCTTATCTCCACCGACTACATCAACAATCCGCGCACGATGAACGCCGTCTACAGCGTCGGGCCGCGCTTGGCGCCGGCTCTGCGGTGGGGCAAGGAGAAGCTGGCTGGCGGAGGTCTCAAGAACAAACAGTTCAACGACTTCCCTCAAACCGCCGCTCTCTCGCAATACTACCAGGCGCCCGATACGGTGTGGACGCCGCGCGTGCT
>JAHFAP010000313.1 GCA_023250495.1 Deltaproteobacteria bacterium
CCGCCGGGCCGGTCCTGGCGATTTACCTCTACAACTTAAAATTGCCGAAGACGGAGTTTGTAAGATCGATCGCAACGATCTTCATCATCACCAAACTGAGCCAGCTCGTTGCGGTCTCGAGCTGGAATCTCTTTGCCCCGGCGACGCTGCGGCTCTCGTTGGAGGTCACGCTGTTCGTGCTGCTTGGATTCTATCTCGGTCTCAAGACTCAGGACCGGGTGAACCAAGAAACTTTCAACCGCGGCCTGCTCTTCGTGCTGTTCGTGATTGGATTGGTTTTGGTGGTGCGTGCCGTGCGATAGCGACAGGCAAGCTCAGCGCCTGGCGGTAGTCTCGATCTCGATCAGCTTCCCCTCGGCGGAGTATCCGTCTACAAAAGAATATTCCATCTCTGGAATCTCAGCGGCGACAATTTTTCGGAATAGCCCTCGGAGAGTTTCGAGCTGCTGGCTTCGGTGGAGGTGAAAGGAGACTTTGACCGCTCGATCCCAGGAGCTGCCGGCGTCGGCGAGAGAGGCTGAGATGCGTGGCAGAATGTCCCGCAACTGATTTTCGAGTGTCGGAAGCACGGCGGTGACTCCGGAGAGAAAGACGACGGAGTCGTAGATCAGATAGCGGAGGGGAACGATGGGCGGGTCGTATTCCTTAAGAATCTTTTCGGTACCTGATCGCGAGGGCCTCATGGCGAGAAGGTCGAGGGCGACGCATGCGTCGGAGTCGAAATGGAGCGGCGCAATATAGCTGGAGCTCGCCGACCTGGCCTTGCCCGATAAGGTCCTGACCCTTTCCTCACTTCCTAAATTTCGGCTCTCTCTGTCTCTTCCCCATAGCCGGGTCCGGACCGTGTTGTCTAAAGCGAGTACCATTGCCCGAAGCTCTTCGTCAAAGCGGAGAAAAATTTCCCGGGCCTGTTCCGTCGCCGTCGCGCCCGACTTCGCTTCTGAAGAAAGCTCGACGAATTCTCTCCCTAACCATGAAAAGATCTTTTTCGTCATGTCGACATTCCTCCTGCCAGCTTGCATCCGCTCGTAGTCTTAGCCCCAAATCTCCCTAGCGGTCTCCACGACAAGCTTCAACTTTAACTGCTGGTCGTTGGATGAGATGTTGTTTCCGATAATCGAAGAGGCGAAGCCGCACTGCGGGCTTATCCCTAGTCTTTCCAGCGGGACGTAGCGGCTGGCAGCGGATATCCTCTGCTTCAATCCCGCCATACTCTCCAGGTGCGCTCTCTTGGTCGTGACCAATCCCAAGACCACGAACTTGTCCTCGGGGACATCTTTGAGCGGTTCGAAAGAGCCGGAGCGATCATCGTCGTATTCAAGCAAGAGGCGCTCCGCTCTCACCTTGCGGAACAGTTGCCGGCTGATCGATTCATAACCGCCCTCGGACAGCCACCGGCTGCCCTGATTCCCGCGTCAAACATGGATGGCGAAGGTGACTCCGGGGAAGTCCTCGATGACGGCATTGTCCAGCTCGATGCCAAGACTCAGCCACTTGTGCAGGCTCCAGCCCTGCCCTTCGTAGAAGCGTCGCGTCTTGGGGTCGAGCAGAAGACCATAGTGGGGCGCGTCTAACTGAATGTAAGTGGCGCCCACGCGAGCCAGCTCTTCGACCTCGCCCCGTAAGACTTGAACGGTGTCGGCGAAAAAGCTATCGAGCGTCGGATAAGCGGCCTTTGAGTGTTTAGCAGACCAGAAGTTCGCCCAAAGGCCGGGGCTCGGCAGCGTGATCTTTGGCGTACGCGTCGTTTTCGCTTTTAGATAAGCAAACTCGTCTGCCGAGAGATAGCGCTTACGTACAAGTTTGCCGACCACGCCCAAACCGCGCGGCCGCGGCTTTCTATGAACTCCCGTCTCGTCGTGCCACTCGCCCCAGAGAAAAGCATCGAGCGTGAATTCTCCAAAGCCGTTGACGGCAGCGGTCATCTGGCTCTGAAACGACTCACGCCGCATCTCGCCGTCGCTCACGACCTCCAGCCCTACTGCTTCCTGCAGCGCGATGGCCTCGTTCACGGCCCGGTCCTCGATCTCTTCGAAGCGCGCGCGAGTGATTCTGCCTGCGGCGAGTTGCTGTTGAGCGCTCAGCAGCTCCGGCGGCCTGAGCAGGCTGCCTACAATATCGGCATGAACGGTGATCACGGCTAGAATTCACAATTTTGAGTTTTGAGTTATGAATTTTGAATTCAAAACTCAACATTCACCATTCAAAATTCGTTAAAGACCTGGCGCGAAGAGGGTTTCGGGCAGGCTTCGGACATATTCCAGTGTCTCCCGTAGCGAGACGACGTCGGCGTACTTGGCGTTCATGTCGAAGAGGTTGATTTTATGCGAGGCCTGGCCGCGGTCGAAGACACACTCCTCAACCACCGCGACCCTGAAGTTATAGGAGAAGGCGTCGATCACGCTCGCGCGCACGCAGCCGCTGGTGGTGCAGCCGGCGACCAGGACGGTGTCGGCGTGGAGCTCGTTGAGCATGCTGATCAGCGGCGTGCCGAAGAAGGCGCTAGGCTTCTGCTTGCGCACGACGATATCGCCATCCTGAGGCGCGATCTCGGCCACGATCTCGTTGCCTTTAACCCATGCGTCGCGCATATCTTCAGCGCCGCGGCTGTTCTTGCCGTGCCAGCGACCGAAGGCCACCGGGGTGCCTCTCTCGTGCGCCGTCGTGTAAAAGGTCGGCAGATGTTTTTTGCGCGCCGCCTCAAGCAGCTCGCGGATGCGGTAGACCCCTTCCCATCCTTCCTCGCCGCAGCTGTTGCGGAAGCGCTCGATGGATTTGAGAATCGGTTCGGGTCTGTCGCCGACAAAATTGTAGTTCATGTCGATGACCAGGACCGCCGGCCGCTGGCCAAACCCAGCCCGCTTGCCGTAACCAGACTTCGCGAAGACCTCTTCATCCCGCTCTGTCAAAATATCATCCCAAGTCGCCATGACATCCTCCTTGTTTACAGATCCCTTGCCGGGAGGCTCTCAGTTAGATAAGCGGATGCGCGCTTTCTGTCAAGGGCCTGGAATAGGAGTTTGACGGGGAGTTTGTCTCCGCCCTATAAGAAGTTGGCAGAGCATGAAAACGCGGAAGTCTTTTGCCACTCTGGTCTTTTCTCTGTCGCTG
>JAHFAP010000127.1 GCA_023250495.1 Deltaproteobacteria bacterium
GGCATTGAGCCTGCGGTTAAATTTGATGTAGCGCTCCGCCATCATATTGTTGTAGCCGCGACAGACCACCACCGCCCAATCCGCATCCTGAATGAAGCCTTCAGCAAGACCGGCCGTGGGAAAGATCACGGCCCGCTCCAGCCCCTCCCTGTCCAGCACCTCAAGCCAGCTTTTGGGATCATCGGGTCCAATCACATAGGGCCGTCCGTCGCCGACGCGGCGCGCCATTCGCTGAAAGCCATCGAGCGTCGGGAAGAAAGGAAGTGAAAGCAGCTCTTTTCTTCCCCTATAAGGGGGCTCCATGAATTCGGAGATATCCTGATCCCTCTCAAAGATATGACCATCGGTATCGACGATTTGCGTTGCCATAAGCGATCCTCCGTCTGCCAATCACATAGCGCTTTTTCCACCCAAACTCAATCGCGGATCGCCTGGGTGAACCACTCGGTCGGGATCTCGCGACCAATTCCCTTTCTTTTCGCCTCGTGATAGACCGCAGTGCAAACCGCGGCAAACTGGACGCCCATCACGCCCAGGTTTAAAAACCACGTCGTCTGTGTGTCGCTCGTCCGCCCTTTCACCTTGCCGCCAATCACGTCCGCCAGCGCCGGCATCTTGAGAATCTCCTGGCGCGGAGGTCGACGAGGAATGATTTCCTTCTCGTCCGGCTGGCCGGCGACGTAGCCGAGAAAGCCATGCGCCGCATAAAAAGCGCCAGGCGGAGGATTCTCCAGATGCGGAGTGCTCTCTCCCATTTTAACGGCCACATCCACCGCTTTGGCAAAACCAGGCTCGGTCTCATCCCAAGTGACATCGGTGACATGCATTCCCGGCTCCAACCAGGCGGTCTTAAAAACCGGATCGATGGAAGAGGTGCAGCAGGAGACGATGTCGGCTCCTTTGACCGCCTCGCGCGCGGAGCTGACCGGTTCAACTTCCATGCGAAATCTTTCGCTCATCTCTGCGGCATACTGCTTGGCGTTGGCTGGACTGACGCTGTAAACCCTGACGCGGGTGATCTTCCGCACCGCGGCGAAGGCCTCGAGATATGTCCGCGCCATCCCTCCGGAGCCGATCATCCCCACGACATGGCTATCCTCCCGCGCGAGATACTTCACCCCCAACCCGGCGCCCCCGGCCACGCGCATGTGCTGAAGGAAACCGTCGTTGATGAGCGCCGCAGGCATGCCATCCTTCGCGCTGAACATGAAGAGAAGTCCGCAATAAGTCCCCGGTTGGATGCAATGTTTGTTCTCCCTCTGCTGCCCTTTTTCCCCAGGCCAGCTCACGATATCCGAGAGCATGCGCGCAACGACGAAACCATCTCTCTCGGCGCCTCCCGTCATCACCGCCCAACGGTAATAGCTCTCCGGACGCTCGCACGGCAGATAAACATCGATGCGCCCCATCGTCGCGGCATTGCCCTTGAAGATCTCCTTTTGCGTCTCCTCGAGCGCCTCTAACGTCATCGGCATCGTCAATACTTTCTGAACGTCATCGTCCCTCAAAAGCAGCATGAAAACTCCTTCTACCCTCTCCGGTGATCCGATGGGCCGAGAATCGCTCTCTTCTCGGTCTCTTCGATGTGGCGAATGAAGCGGTACTTGTTCTCCAGCTCATCCACTCGGATGGGAGGAAGGGCCGGCTGTCCCTGCTCGACTTTGGCCGCGATGAAGCTAAGCTCGTTTCTCTTCCAGGCCTTGAGAAACTCCTGCCGGAACTTTTCCGGGCTCTTCACCCAACAGGCATGCTTACAGCCCGCGCCTTTAACCAGGGCGACCGCGTCCGTCCCGGCTACGGTTGCAGTCTCCGTTGCGCCCGACGCTTCATAGCACTGATTGTCGAAGAGGAGATGAATGAGATTCCGCGGATTCTGCCAGGCGATAGTCGGCAAACCGCAGAGATTCATAAGAAAGGCGCCGTCCCCGTCGATCGCTATGACCTTCCGATGGGGAAGGCCGAGCGCGATCCCCAAAGAGATGGAAGAGGCGAGCCCCAAAGTGCGCGGCCTAAAGTTTCCATCTCCGGGCCTCAAGACCTGCCACTCCCGCGCCGCCCAGCCCGCCGCAACCACCAGCGCATCCCCTGCGTCACCTGCAATCATCTTCAGGTAGTCATATCGCTGCATCACTTCACCCCCAAGACGCTTTTCGTGAGAAGCACGGCAACAGGTCTCCTCGAATCCTCCGCAAGGATCTGAGCGCCCCGCAGCGTCTCCGCGACCTCGTCCATCTTTCTCAGGATGTAAGTCCGAATGCCGAGCCCATCGAGCACCGGTTCGGTCACCGACCCTAGGGTCGCAAAGCCCCGGTCACCGAGATCGCCGGCGTAGTAAATGAGAAGCAAAATCGGGATCTGAAACTGAAGGCAGGTCGTGGTCAGGCCGTTGCAGCTATTGAGCAGGCCGGCGTTCTGCATGAGCAGCGCCGTCTTTTTTCCCGTGAGATAGGCGCCGGCGCATATCCCCACGCCTTCCTCTTCGCGGCACAGAGGCACGTGCTTGATATCCGGATCTTCGTCTATGACCTTGATCACCTCGACAAGCTTCAGGTCCGGAAGCGTGGCGACAAAATCAATGCCCACTTGTTTTAATCCCTCGACGATGTTCTCAGCGGCTTTTTTAGCGTCCATCATGCTCCTCTATCTCCTCCGCCGATCGCATGGCCGCGACGGCGGAAGAACGGATTCGCTCTGACAACCTACCCCCGCATACTAAAACGACCAGGATAATTCAAGGTGAAAGAGAACCATCTATACTGCTCCGCGCGGAGAGCACATTCTGACAGAGCGCCCTTCCAGCCTTGACAGAAAGAAAGCAATCTCTATAGTGATAAAATCGAAGTATGGAGAGAACCCTCAAAGTCAGCCAAGACCACGTGTGGGTGGGGATCGAGGATCAGCATGTATTCTTCGGCCTGACCAACTATGGCCAGAGCGAGCTCGGCCGGATCATCTCTGTGGACCTTCCCGAGTTAGGGGACAAGGTGGAAAAAGGCGAGCCCTTCGCGGAGCTCGAATCGCATACCACAGTGGCGGAGCTGATCGCGCCGCTTTCGGGAACCGTGAGCGCGGTCAATCCTGAATTGGAGGGGCATCCCTCAATCATCAACGAAGATCCCTACAGCGAGGGGTGGCTGGTCGAGGTCAAACTGAAAGACCACTCTGAAGTCCAGTCCCTGATGGACATGGACGAATATTACCACTTTGTCTTCAAGCCAACTTCTGAATAGACATTTTCCCTCCGGCTCGACCCGCGCCCGGGAGCAGATCGCGGGGAGACAGCGGATTGAAGAAATTACGGAGGGGGCATCTTTTCCGACGACCGGGACGATCCAGCAGGGGGCTCGACGATGGGACTGTTCTTGTTTCTCTTTGACTCGGGCGACGCGAAGCGGTAGATAATCTCACCTGGCCGGACCAGACCCAGTTCTTCTCGTGCAAGTTTCTCAAGATAGAGGTCATCCTGGCGTATCCGGTAGGCGCGCTCCCGAAGCGCCGCGTTTTCCTTCTGGAGGAGAAAGTTTCTCTCCTCTAGCTGTTTTTTTTCGCCCCACAAACGCCAGAGGTGGAACACTCCCCTCTCTCCGAAGGCGGTGAAGAGAGACAGGGCAACGAGCAGGCTGGAGAAGCCGTAAATGACCCAGCGTTGTGATGACCTCGATAAAGCCATGGCAGAAATCGAAGCCTATACTAGCACATTTTTCCGCGGCGGGCATGCGCCACGAGCCAAAAATGCATGGAGGTGATCAATGAAGATCCAGCAGGTCCGTGCGAGAGAGGTGTTAGATTCTCGCGGGCAGCCGACAGTAGAAGTTGATGTCACGCTTAAAAGCGGCGTCCGTGGACGCGCCACGGTCCCTTCGGGCGCGTCCACCGGGGTGCACGAAGCGGTCGAGCTGAGGGACGGCGATAGCCGCTTCCTGGGCAAAGGCGTTAAGCAGGCGGCGCTCAACGTTAATCGTGTTCTGGCCCTGCGCCTGCGCGGCAAGGACGCGAAGGGCCAGCAGGATATCGACCGCCTGATGATCGAGCTCGACGGGACCTCCGACAAATCCCGCCTGGGAGCCAACGCGATTCTGGCCGTCTCCCTGGCGGTCGCGAAGGCTCAGGCTGCGGCCGAGAGACTGCCGCTCTATCGATACCTGGAAGGTCCTCGGGCCAAAACCCTGCCGGTCCCGCTGCTCAATGTGCTGAACGGCGGCGTCCACGCCGACAACAACGTAGACTTTCAGGAGTTCATGATCGCTCCCGTCGGGATGAAAAATTTTGCCGAGGCACTGAGAGCGGCATCCGAAATCTTTCAAACCTTGAAGAAGGTCTTGCAGAAGCGAGGCTACTCGACCAGCGTCGGCGACGAGGGAGGGTTCGCTCCCCGCCTGAAGGCAAACGAGGAGGCCGTGCAGCTCCTGCTGGAGGCCATCACGCAGGCCGGCTATAGGCCGAAAGATGAGGTAGCTCTGGCGCTCGATATAGCCGCAAGCGAGCTGTATGAAAAGGGTGACTACGTTTTTAAAAAATCCGACGGCATGAAGAGGGGCCATGAAGAGATGATCCGGTTGTATGAGGATTGGGTCCGACAATATCCCATCATCTCCATAGAAGACGCCTTCGCGGAAGATGATTGGGAGGGATGGAAAATGCTGACGGAAGCGTTGGGAAAAAAGGTCCAGCTCGTCGGCGACGATATCTTCGTGACGAACCGCTCAAGGCTGGAGCGCGGAATCGAATCAGGCGTGGCCAACTCGATCCTCATCAAAGTGAACCAGATCGGCACGCTGAGCGAGACTTTGGATACCATGACGTTGGCAAAGAAAGCGGGCTACACAACGGTCATCTCGCACCGCTCCGGAGAGACCGAAGACACGACAATCGCCGACCTGGCGGTGGCTACTAATGCCGGACAGATCAAGACCGGCGCGCCCTGCCGCGGAGAGCGAACGGCAAAATACAATCAACTCCTGCGCATCGAAGAGGAATTGGGAAAAAGGGCCGTCTTCGCCGGCAAGAAAGCCTTCAAAGCAATATCGGCTTGAGTAGCTTTGAAGCGCGAATCGTCTCCACGGAAAACTGAGCGATGAAACGCGAGCCAGCCGAGGAGAAAAAGAGCCGGTGCCAGGCCATTGCGGCGCGTTTGGCCGAGGCCTTTCCTGAGATGCGCGTCCCGCTCCATCACCGAAATAACTATGAGCTTCTAGTCGCTACCATTCTCTCTGCCCAGTGCACTGACGAGATGGTCAATAAAGTCACGCCCGACCTGTTCCGCCGCCACCCCACTCCTCAGACGCTTGCCAAGGCGCCCGTTGGAGAGATTGAGAGTCTCATTCATCGCCTCGGCCTATTTCGCGCCAAGGCGCGCTCGTTGAAAAGATGCGCCAAGCAACTGGCAGAAAACTTCAACGGTGAAGTTCCCGCCACGATGGAAGAGCTCACCCGGCTGGCCGGCGTCGGGAGAAAAACCGCCAACGTGATCCTCGGCCACGCCTTCGGAATCCCCGCCATCGCCGTCGATACGCATGTAAAGCGGCTGGCCCGCCGCCTCGGCCTCACGAAGCAGGAGGATCCGGACAAAATCGAGCAGGACTTGATGCGGCTTTTGCCCAGCGAGCACTGGACGGCTTTTTCTCTCCGCCTGATCCTTCACGGCAGAAAGATCTGCCACGCCGGGAAGCCGGAATGTCCGCGCTGCGGCCTCAGCGATCTCTGCCCCTCGGCAAACTTATAAGCGGACGCCGTGACTGCCAATTTAGAAACGGGCCTGTTCTACGCGCTGCTGGCCGGGATTTTCTGGGGGATTTCTCCGCTCTTCCTCAAAAAAGGGATGATTCGTTCTAACGTGAGCGCGGCCACGGTTATCCAGCAAGGGGTCATCGTTGCGATTCTTGCCGCGATCGCCGGCGCCCGCCACGAACTTTTTCGTACGGAATTGCCCGCGAGAGCGCTCTGGTCCTTCATCGGCGCAGGCGTGGTCGGCGCGAGCCTCGGCAAGATCTTCTACAATAGGAGCATCGATAAGGTCGGCGCTTCAAGAGCGACTTCCATCAAGAACAGCGATCCGATTATCACCGCCGTGCTGGCCGTAGCCATGCTGGGAGAGCGGTTGACTATCCAGATCGCCGCCGGCGTCCTGCTGATCGTCGCCGGTATCCTCCTGCTCACCCGCGTGACGGCCAAAACGGAAGGGAGGCGCGATCGCCTGCTGCACTTTCTCTATCCGCTGTTGGCCGTTTTTTGCTACGGCATCACGCCGGTCTTCAAGAAGATGGGAATTGCGGCCGCTAGCCTGCCCGCCCTCGGCGCCTTGGTTATGCAAATGACAGGATTCATCGTGATCGTCACCGCCGGGCGGCTCCTCAGGATCAAACCTAAGTGGCAGAGGATTCCGGCCCAGCCGCTGTTTTTTTTCGCTCTCTCGGGCGTGGCCGAGGCGCTCGGTTCGCTGTGCACCTTCTATGCGTTGATATACGCCCCCGCGGTCGTGGTCTCGCCGGTCTGGCGCATCTCGCCGCTGGTCACATTTCTCTTCAGTCGCTTCACTCTAAAAGGCGTAGAGGTGGTCACGCTCAGGGATGGCCTGGCAGCGAGCCTGATTGTAGGCGGAGTTCTGTTGATGAGCCAGCGCTAGCGTCGGCGGCAGTCCTTGTTGAAAAACGATCACGCCGCAGGCATGGGGCTTAAGGGCCGCATTGTCAGAGCAATCGAGAGCGGCCAGGCTGAAATGGAAGGCTAACTGTCAGGAGATCTTTAGGTTCTGCGGCGCCCTCTACCAGCCGCGTCGCTTAAATCCCATAATCTCCCGCCGGCCCTTTTTGGCAGGCCGGCCTTTCAATCCAAGTCCCGGCTCCCCTTGGAGGCGGAGCTGTGATGCGAGCGCTTCCCTGCTCTTCCTGCTCACTTCCGTTTCCTCGTAGAGCAACTGGGCTTTGGCAGCAGGACCCCTAACGTCGGTGAGAGCTCTCACAACGACGATCCACTCGTAAGGACCGCGTCTGATCTTCAGTTCATCACCGACGTGAACGGCACGACCCGGTTTGGTGCGCGTTCCGTTGAGATGAACCTTTCCTCCATCAATTGCATCCGCCGCAAGACCCCTCGTTTTAAAAAAACGCGCCGCCCACAGCCATTTGTCGAGGCGGATCTGCTCGGTGGCCCCTGTCCCGTGCATCTAGATCCCCACTTGGCACCGAGTTGTTAGGCCACCAGCTTGCCGGTAAGGGACCGAAGTTCCTGTTTCAGAAGTGGATGATTGGGAAATTTCCTTAGACCAAACTGGAGGCTCTTTGCTGCTAAGTTTCGCGAGGCTTTAGACAAAAGGAGGCAGGCGTTGAGCAAGTTGGAAGGATCTTTGGCATAGTGCCCCTGCCTATATTCTTTTTCGGCGAGTCCTAAGGCCTCGGTGAGATATCTGCCCGCATTTTCCAAGTCACCTATATCTAAATAAGCTGTTCCCAGCATAAGGAGGCACGTAGACGATCGGGGCGTAGCTTGATGAGCCTTCTCGAATTCCGTGAGCGCCTGGTTCTTCTGACCTCTTTCCTGATAGCAAAGGCCCATCTCAGAATGGATAAGCGACTGAGCTTTCTTGCTTCCAGCTCGCTCAGCAAGAGACCGCGCTTTGCGCAGTAACTTCAAGGCTCCATCGACCTTGCCATCTAAAGCTAGCTTCTGCCCTTCCAGCAACAATCCCAGCGGATCCGGTCCGTGATTGTTGCGCCTTGTCCTGCTGTGGTTACGCAACTGCAATTCCTCCCGGGAAGATCACTGACTGGCCCTCTTTGCAACGGCGCAAGACATACCGAGCACGCCGACGCAATTCTGCTGCGTCATAGGGATCGTGAGCATTCTCATCTATCCACTCCACACTCTCATCAAAAGCCTGCTCGCATTTTCCGATCCTGTCTCGCTGACGTGCCAATCACGACTCCGCGTCCAGTTTAAAAATAGCATAAAACAAGATAAAAAGGCATAAAACCCAAACGGAGGCCGTCATGACAAAACACTCCAATGTGATTCACCTTTCCGAAGTTCCCGTGGAGCAAATGAAAGTGCCGGATGGCTCCCCGTTCGGCGGCAAACGTCAGAGGGTGGGAGCGGTGATCGGCGCCAAAAAACTGGGCTGCAGCTTTTTTACGGTGCCTCCGGGGAAGGCAGCTTTCCCTTTCCACCTGCATCATACCAATGAGGAGATGATCTACATCTTCGAGGGCGAAGGAGTGTTGCGAATTGGCAAGGATGAGGTCCGGGTCTCGGCGGGAACATTTATCGCCTTTCCGCCTGGACCGGATCATCCGCACCAACTCACCAACACATCCAATCGCGACCTCCGATATCTCTGCGTCAGCACGATGGAATACCCGGAGATCGCCGAATACCCCGACTCCAATAAGATCGGCGCCTATGTGGCTCGCGCTGGAGAAGGAGGATTTCGGGCTCTTTATCGAAAAGACTCCAACGTTTCCTATTTCGATGGCGAGAGCGGCGCAGAGATTGAGCAGATCAAGAAATCAGTTTAACTCTTTTTCCTGCTCTCTTTGCTCCTGTAACTTTTTCCCGGCCTCGCCGAGCTTTTGCTTGGCGCCCTCGTAGTAGTCAAACTCGCGTCTCACAACCCCTTTAACGGCCTGTCTCGCTTTGTCCTTCGGCTCTCCTTTTGCCGCTTCCTCTTTCTGCCCACAACCAAAGAAAGCGAGAGCTGCAACCAAACATCCAATTCCTTTCCACGCTTTCATTCTTGTCCCCCTTCAGCTGGACTCTTTCGTTCCGTTATCCGGCAGCGGCTCTTTGCAAGTCTTTTGAACTGATTTCTCCTTCGCGGACGATCTTGAGCTCATTGTGACAGATCTCCACCACAGTGGAGCCGCTTGTTCCTGCAAGTCTTCCGCCATCGAGAAAAATCTCGATCTTACCCGAGAAATAGCTCCGGGCCTGCTGAATAGTT
>JAHFAP010000314.1 GCA_023250495.1 Deltaproteobacteria bacterium
TCATTCCGAGAGACGCAGTAAACGACACCTCAGGCAGACCGCTCTTGAAGGAGCGCTGGGCAGGCGTGATCGATACGGTGGGCGGCAATATTCTTGCGACCGCCATCAGATCAACCAAAAGGCGCGGTCCTGTTGCCTGTTGCGGCAATGTGTCCTCTCCCGACCTATCTCTCACCGTCTACCCTTTCATACTAAGAGGGGTCGCCCTTTTGGGAATCGATTCCGCTGAGTGTCCTATGGATGTCCGCTTGCTCATCTGGAAAAAGATTTCGCAGGAATGGAAGCTGGATCTTTCAGGCGGCCTGTTCACGGAATGCTCTTTGGAAGAGCTGGATAGTAAGATAGATCTCATTCTGGCAGGGAAAATCAGGGGCAGAGTCGTCGTGAATCTGAGCTGAAGGAGAAAGCTTGTCTCAACAAGACGGCACCAACGAGGCCGGAACCCTCAGCCACATCCGGGTCGTAGAATTGGGCGATATCCCCGCTTCCTACGCGACGCGGCTTCTCGCCGATCTGGGCGCTGACGTGATCAAAGTGGAACCGCCAGGCGGCGACCCGAACCGGCTGCTTCCGCCATTCGCGGGAGACATCGAACATCCCGAGCGCAGCCTCACCTTCATCAATGCCAACACTAACAAGCGCAGCATCATCCTAGATCTCGGCGCGTCCGCCGACGACAAAACTTTCGCCGCGCTCCTAGCCTCGGCGGATCTCTTTGTGGAGGCCACTCCGTTGGGGCACCTCGAGTCTCTGGGTCTCACCGATGAACGTTTGCTCCAGATCCACCAGGGTCTGGTTACCGTCTCTCTAACCCCTTTTGGACGAACAGGACCTTACCGCCAGTACAAAGGCAGCGACGCCATCGCCAACGCCTCAGGGGGATTTCTGTACGCGCAAGGAGATGACAAGCGCGGGCCGTGCACGGCGCCTTCTCATCTGGCGTACCAAATGGCATCATGCCTCGCGGCGGCGCTGGGGCTTGCCGGTATCCGCCACGCGCGGAAAACAGGGAGGGGCCAGCGCATCGATATCTCTCTGCAAGAGGCGCTCACCTTCACAAACAGCAGCACAATCGCCCGCTACAGCCTGGAGAACCGGATGGAGAGAAGACCGGGCACCAAACATTACGGCGGCGCCGGCACCAACGTCTATCGCTGCAAGGACGGGCGCTACGTTCACTTCACCGCAAATCTGCCGCACATGTGGCGCGAGTTCACACAGAAATGGATGCCTGAAACTGTTCTGGCTCGTCCGCAATGGGAAGATCTCAAATACCGCGAGGCACACAGCGGGGAAGTGTCCAAGATCTTTGCCGAATTCATTTCGCAGTTCACCGCCAATGAATTTTCCAACGAAGCGCAGCAGCGCCACCTCGCCGCGGCGCCCCTGAACACCGTCGGTCAGTTCGTCGATTGCGCTCAAGTGCGGGAGCGAGAGTGGCTCCAGGCGCTCGAGCACCCGGTCATCGGACGCTACACCGCACCGGGGTATCCCATGCGACTATCCGCAACTCCCATGCGGATTCGGCGTGCGGCTCCCCTTCTAGGCCAGCACCAAGCCGAGATCCTCGCAGAGCTCGAGCGCGCTAGACCGAGACCCGTGGTTGAGTCCTCGGAGCAGGAGACGCGTAGGCCCATGCTCGAAGGCATCCGCATGGCCGATCTGAGTCAGCAACACGCAGGTCCCCTGGGCACGGCGATCCTCGCCTACTACGGCATGGAGGTCATCAAAGTAGAGTCCAATGAAGTGCCGAACAGAGGCCGCGCGACGGCCATTCACGCCGACATGAACCGCGCCAAGCTCGGCTGCACGATCAATCTACGCCATCCTGAAGGCAAGGAGCTTTTCAAGCGGCTCGTCGCCGCTTCCGATGTGGTGGTGGACAACTTCAGCGCGGGCGTCATGGAGCGCCTCGGCTTCAGCTTCGCGGCTCTGCAAGAGATCAATCCACGCATCATCCAGGTCGTCATGCCAGGCTGGGGTCTCACAGGCCCGCTCAAGTCATGGGTTGCCTGGGGCTGGCAGCTTCTCGCCTATACCGGCCTGATGGCTCTCTGGGGCTACCCCGATTCGCCCATGGAGAGCCGGTGCAAGATCGCCTGGCCCGACCGCGCGGCGGCAATGACGATGGCTCTCGGCGTGCTCGCCGCGCTCGAGCACCGGGATCGAACGGGCCAAGGGCAGTTCATCGAGGCCTCAATGCTCGAGGCTCAGGGCGCGATGATGGGACCGGCGATTCTGGACTACACGGTGAATCGCCGCGACTGGCAGGCCATGGGTTACCAGGAGATCTTGGGAGATCCGTACGCGCCTTACGGCTGCTATCCGTGTCGAGGCGAAGACGACTGGATCATCATCACCTGCGAGAACGACGAGCAGTGGAAGAACATGGTCAGCCTCATCGGGAAACCCTGGGTTGCGGACAGCCGCTTCGCCGCCAGGGCCGGCCGCAAGGAACACCGCGAAGAGCTCGATCAGCGACTTGAGCAGTGGACGCGAACCCTCACGTCCCGCCAGGCCTTCCGTCTCCTCCAGCAAGCAGGTGTTGCCGCCGGCATCCCGATGTCAGGCGAGGATCTCTTCTATGACATTCACCTGCGCGAGCGCGGCCACATCATTGAGACGGAAGCCGCTCCATGGGGGAAGATCACGCATCATGGTTTGCCGGGGATCCCGTCGCTGTCGGCGGCCAACGCCGCGCGCCCGGCGCCCTGGATCGGCGCGCACAACGACCAGGTTTTCGGTCACATCCTGGGATTAAGCGAAGACAGAATCGAGGAGCTAAAGAAATCCGGCGCAATCCGGTAAGCGGAATATTGGAGTGATGGAGTATTGGAGTGTTGGAATGTGAGGATCAATGCCCAGTACTCCATTACTCCAGTACTTCAATTATGCGTTCTGCTTTTTGGCCTTCGGTCCGAACGGTTCGGGCTGAAAGGGCGCGTCGCGCGTTTCGAAGAACGCCTTCAATCCTCCCTTTTGTCGCGCGTCCTCCATCTTTCGGTTAAACTCTTCTTCCTTGGTTAAGCGGGCCATTGCGGAGAGTTCTGAATTCAACAGCCAGGCCTTGCGTAGCCCCATCATTTCGAGACCCATCCGAGAAATAT
>JAHFAP010000128.1 GCA_023250495.1 Deltaproteobacteria bacterium
GTGATCTCTTCGCGCATCGCAACTGTGATATCCCAGGGGCCGGCGCCGTCGTTGCGCACGCCGCAAATCTCCTGGCACATCAGGCAGGTGGTGCAGGTATAGATGACCTCTTTGAGCTCAGGGGTGATGGGGTCGAGGCCGTGAAAGACGCGCTGGGACATGAGCCAGCGCGACTTCGGGGTGAAGCGCTGGAAGCGGTAGAACTCATAGGGCGGGCACTTGGTCTTGAAGCCCGGCTCGTCTTCCATCGGATTGACCGGGCCATGGCCATAGCACGAGCCGCACAAGACGCAGCCCGAACTTCGCTCTTCAAGCCCTTTGGCATAGAGCCAGCGCTTGACCCGCTCCAGGCCTGAAGGCGCTTTCGGCTTTTCTTCCATAGAATCGTTAAGACCTAAACTTTATATCCGCTAACTATGTCTGTCAACGCTTGTACCGTGGCTTGTGCTCGTGACCAACACGAACACGTCAGTGGGCCCAGGAGACCCGGATGAGCTTGCGCAGCAGGGCGGCAAGCTCTTTCTGCTGAGGTTTGCTCAGCGGGGAGAAAAATTGCGAGATGCTTTTCTCGAACAGCGGGATGGTGCTCTTGTAAAGTTTGAGACCTTTTTCCGTGAGCCTGACGCGCACCACCCGCCGGTCCTGCGAATCCCTGTCGCGGACCACCACCTGTTTCTCCTCCAGCCGGTCAACGATGCCGGTCAGGTTACTGACCGTAACCATCAGCTTTTCCCCGATCTCGCTGAACGGCAGCCCTCCGGCATAGCCGATGGTGGCCAGGACGTAGAACTGCGGCGGGGTGAGATTGAGCCGCTCCAGATCGTCCTGGAGTCTCTTGCTCGACAGGAGATTGAAACGCAAAAAGCGGATCCACAGGCTCGTGGTGTAGCGTGCAAAGAATGGTCTTTTGTTCGCCGGCACGGGAAAAAGTCTAGACTCGCGGAAAATAAAAAGCAACTGCCCGATTGACAGAGCCGGAGCGGAGCAATTAAATTCGGGCGAAGCGACGGTGCGCTCTATGAAGCTCCATATTCTCGGATGCGGCGACGCCTTCGGCAGCGGCGGCAGGAACAACAGCGGATACCTCGTGGAGACCGAAGAGCGGCTCTTCCTTCTCGACTGCGGCCCCACGACCCTGCTGGCTATGAAGCGGGCCGGATTCAGCCCGACGCGGCTCGCCGCCGTTTTTCTGAGCCACCTGCACGGCGATCATTGCGGCGGGCTGCCGTTCTTCTTCGCCGACTACCTCCATGACCATCCGCGGGAGAGGCCGCTTCACATCGCCGGCCCGCAGGGCACCGAGGAGCGCGTGCGCGGCCTGTTTCAGTTGATGTTCGGCGATCGCCTGGAGCCGAGGGAGCTTCCCCCGACTGAGTTTCATCTCTTGGAACCCGAGCGAGAAAAAATCATCGACGGCATTCAGCTCCTGCCATTCCGCGTGCCGCATCAGGTGCGCGAAATCTCCCTCGGGCTCAAGGTCGCCTACGGAGGAAAAACGCTCCTCTATTCCGGAGACTCCGCCTGGACCGACCAGTTCATCACGCACTCCCGCGGCGCCGACCTGTTCCTGTGCGAGTGCTGTTTTTTCGCGCGCGAGACGCCCAATCACATGAACTATCGGAAACTCGAAGAAAATCTGGCGCGGCTGGAGTGCAAGAGCATCCTCCTCACCCATCTGGGCGAGGAGATGCTCGCGCGCAGAGACGGGGTTAAGGTCCGGTGTGCCGAGGACGGAATGGTGATTGAGATTTGACTTCCCGCCGCCTGAAGGCGGAAAAAGTTAGCTGGGATTTTCTCCCGGCTGGTTGGCTGATCCGGCGGGGAAAATAATGGCCCTGAAGCCGCTCTTGTTTTCAATCTCGCGCGCGGCCTCCTGCGCCTCCACCAACTTCGCATAGGGGCCGACTCTCACCCGGTAGGTGGTCTCGCCGCTGGGAAGCGGCGCCGGTTCCACCGAAGCCTGGCGTCCGCTCGCCACAATCACCTTCTGTAACGAGTCCGCCCGGTCGCGCTCGCGGAAGGAGGCGATCTGGAGCACGTATCCTAGGGACGATTGGACCTTGCGCTCATCATCCAAGGAGAAGAGCGCAGACGAGGGCTTCTCTGCTTGCCTGGCGGATTGGCCATTGGCATGTGAGAGACCGCTCCCCGCGCTGGCGACCTTCAAAATTTCATAGTTCTGCAGCCCGTATTCGAGCAGCTTTCTGCTCTCCCCCCACAGGTCGCGCGATCCCAGCATCGAGACGATCACCGTCGCGCCGTTGCGCGCCGCCGCGCCGACGAAGCACCTCTGCGCGGCGAGAGTATAGCCGGTCTTGCCGCCGATGGCGCCGGCAAAATCCCACAGCATCCGATTGTGGTTTCGTATCGGGATCTGGCGCGCCCTTACAGTCTTACCGGCAGCCATGGAACTCACGGAGCTTGTCTTGGTTTGGACGATTTCCCTGAAGGTCGGGTTTTTCAGGGCGTAGTCGAAGATCAGCGCCATGTCTCGCGCGGTCGAGTAGTGGTCCGGGGCCGTCAATCCGTGGGGATTGGCGAAGTGGCTGTTCGTGGCGCCGATGTCGTGCGCCTTGCGCGTCATCATCTCGGCGAAGCGCTCGACCGACCCGCCGATCCCCTCAGCCAGGACCATGCCCGCGTCGTTGGCGGAAGAGAGCAACAGCGCATAGAGCAGGTCATGGATGCTCATCGTTTGCCCTGGGCGGAGATAGAGCTTCGAGGATGGCACGCGGGCCGCGGTTTTGCTCACCGTGAGGCTTTCCGTCAGCGGCCTCCCGCTTTCCAGAACCACGAGCGCGGTGATGATCTTGGTCGTGCTCGCCGGGGGGAGCAACAGATCAGGCTCGCGCTGAAACAGGATCTCGCCGGTGGCGGCGTCCATCAGAATGGCCGCACGCGCGCTGAGCCCCTCCTCAGGAAAAGCGGGCCAGGCCACGGAGCAATCAAAAAAGAAGGGATAAAAGATGAGGAGGAAAAGCGCCGCTAGATGTCTTCTATCTTTCAGAAGTGCCGATCCTCCTTAGTGGGTGTGGCGCCGAGGGCATTGCCTGAATATCGCCTCTGTTTCAGCGCGAAAGTTTTTCATTTATACCACAATTTCATCCGTTCCGATAGTTTTTAATGGCCAATGCGGTAGGGTTCGTCTTCACTGAAGCTGCTGCTGAATGGCCTCGATCGCCTGCCGCGCGGATGTGTAGTTGGGCTCGATCGCCAGCGCCCGCTCGAATTCTTCCAGCGCTTTTTTCAGCATCCCTTTCGCCAGATAGACTCGGCCCAGGTTGAAGTGGGGATAATGATGGGCGTCATAGCGAGGCGCGTGAGTCGCTTTTTCCAGCCATGGAATGGCCTCATCAAGCCTTCCCAGATTGATGAGATAGGCGCCGATGTCGTTGTAGGGATTGCCGAAGTCGGGGTCGACTGCGATCGCCTTTTGACACTCGTCGATCGCCTCCTCGTAGCGGCCCTGGAAGCTGTAGGTCCAGCCGAGAAAAGTATGGGCCTCCGCGGTCGGATGGGAGACAATGGACGCGCGGTAGAGCCGGATCGCCTCTTCCAGCTCCCCGTCCATCTGGCGGCGATAAGCCTCGTGGAAGAGCCGCACGGCTTTTTCCAGGCTCTCTTTCTGATCCATAGTTTATTTTCGGCCGCGCTGCGAGTCCGGAGTGACCCCGTGCTTTTTCAGCTCCTTGTCCGCCTGGCCACGTTGATCCGCCTGCTGTCCCATCGCCTCCTTACGGATGCGCTCCTGGCAGGGATCACAGATCCCGCCCTTCAGCGGCACGACCTTGCCGCAGACCATGCAGTTCTTTTTCTCCTCGGCCATCGGCATCTATTTTACCCGAAAGAATTAATTTTCCAACCTCTTTCTGCACAACACTCCCTCAATCGATCAGCTTCACTTGCGCCGGATCTTCGAGGATCATCTCGAGCCCGTATTGCGGATGGTCCTTGATCTCTCCGGTCAGCTCGAGCTCCTTGCCCTCGAAATTCTTGGGATTGAGTTTCTTCTTCTCGAACAGTTCCAGCGCGGAGGCGAAGATCACGGCGGTGAACGCAGAGCGAGAGGGGCCGAAGTTGATAAAATAGGTATTGCTCTTGGCCGATTCCCCGACGCGAAAAACTCTACCGCGAATCCTGGCCTGGGTTCCCGCCAGGCTCTTGATCTTTTCCACTTCTCTCGCCTGCACGAGCGGGAGCTCGGCCGGTCTCGGCGCGGGCGCCGGAAGCGGGGCGAAGGCGACCGGGTAGCTCTGATCCTCGGAAGATGGCGCGCTCCAGCGCTGATAGAGAATGTGGACGAAAAGCCCGGCGAGGAACGCGCCGGCAACCAGAACGAGCGTGCCGGGAGGAATTCGCCCTTCGACTCTGCTCAGGGTGGTGAGCCTGTCGAACCACTTCACCGTTTCTTCTCCCAGAGGCTGAAGAACTCTTTGCGGTACTCCTCCGCCAGCGGACCGGCGTCGCGGAACAGGAGCAGGTTTTCGTCGTTGGAATTCTCCGCCGATAGGGTCCAGTTGTATGAGCCGGTCAGGACGACTCTGCGGTCGATCACGGCAAACTTCTGGTGCATGAGTCCGGGACCTTTTCCTTTGTCGAGGCCTGAGACGCGCCGAATGGGAATCCGCTGCTGCTCCAAAAAAGATCTCTTAGAGCTGTCGTTCGTCGCGTCGAACTCCTGATCCACGACCACCTGGACCTTCACCCCGCGCTGGCTCGCCTTGACCAGCGCCCAGGCGAGCTCGTCGTTGGTGAAGGCATAGACCGCGACCAGGATCTCTTTTTGCGCCTGACCGATCTCCCGGACGATGTGGCTCGAGCACTTCCCATAGGGGCTGAAGCAGGCCTGGACGGCCATTCCCGCGCGACCGACGGAAGTAAAAAGGCAAAAGTAAAAAGTTAAAAATAAAATCCAATTTGCCTTTTTACTTTTTACTTTTACCTTCATTTTTGCTGGCACAGCTCGACGATCAACCGCTCCATGACCACGCGCGGAGGATTGCCGCTCGACTTAAGGCGGATGTCCGCCTGGTAGACCAGCTCCAGGTCGCGCGCGAGCTCCTGGGTGGTAAAGTTCTCCGCGCTCTTGAAGCTCATGTAGGCCGCGTATGGATTTCCCGGCAGCGGCGGAGCCCCGTCCTGAAGCATGCTTCGCTGAAATTGGTTATAGTCCATCCCGCTGTTCCATCTGCGGCCCATCTCTCCGTCCATCAATTGGCGCGCCAGCAAGAGTCGTCTCACTTCACTGGCGATGGGCCCCAACAGGGCCAAGGGATGGTTGCCTCGAGACAACAAGCGGGCCAGTTGACCGAGCGCCGCCAGGGAGTCGCGGGCGGCGAGCGCTTTGGTCAAGTCAAACACCCAGCCCTCTCCCTGATCGAGAAGGATCTCCTCCACGTCCTTCGCCCGGATCGAGGCTTCGTCGCCCACGTAAAGCAGCAGCTTCTCCAATTCCTGGTGAACCGCCCAGAGCTGTGGCGCAGCGCGCGCCAGGATCATCTCTCGCGCCCGAGGTTCGATCCGCTTCCCTGCCTCTTTGAGACGCCGGTCGAGAAACTGCGCCAGGGTCGCGCGCTCGATCTTGCCGCTCCGCTCTCGCTCTACCGCCAGATCGAGCGCGGCTCCTTTCTCGGCAAATTTCTTGTACAGGCGCGTCCTGCGATCGACATGGGCCGTGGTGAGCAGAAGCACGCCCCACGGAGGGATCCCATGCTCCAGGAATTCCATGAGCTTATCTGCTTCGCTGCCCCTACCTTGACTCAGCTCCAAAGTCTGGCCGCGGCAGTAGGCGAGCAAACCCTCCGCCGCTTCCCGGGCTTCTTTGCCTTCATCGCCCAGCAGCGCGGCGATCTCAGCCGCGGCGGAGCGGGCCTCAAGCCTCTCCCAGCGTTCCTGAGTCCAGCCTTCCAACTTGAGCAGGTCGATAAGAAGGCGCGCCGCCTCATCCTTCTTGCCGTCGCCCCAGAGCCGGAGGACTTTTTCGCCCATCTCCCCTTTGTTCTCCGCCGACGCGAAGTAGGGCGCGCTCTCGACCCAGACGGTCTTCGCTCCGGGAAGGAACGGCGGGGTCATCAGCGCCGCCTCGATCTGGTCCCAAGAGGTGGATTGCCCATCAAAACGCTCCAGGTTGAATGTCCGGTTTTCCGCCGGGACGAGCAGATCGAGGAGCGCCTGAGTGGCTGCATGCACCTGGAAGTCATCGCCGTGCAGGAGCAACAATGAGGGCGGTTTGCCACTGCGGATGTCGGAGAGAATTGATTCCAGACTGAGCTTCATTATGAGAGGACAAGTTTCGAGTCGGGCTTGAACCTAACTCCTGATCTCTAATCCCTGATCCCTGATCCCTTTACTTTTTCGGAACCCACATCTGGCTTTTCTCGCTCCAGACGTAGTCTGACTTCCAGACCTTCAGGCCGATCGTAAAGCTCCCGCCTGATTTCGTGACGAAGGCCTTCTCCGTGGAGTGGGGAATGTCCACGCGCGCCACCAGATAGATCTTCCTGGCAATTGCCTTGTTGACCAGGATGCGGTCCCCCACCTGCATCGTGGTCCGAGCTTCCTTCTTTCCCTTCATAACCGAAAATTAACATCGCGCGCCGGCGCGCGCAAATAGTCTGACCGGGGTTTATCCGGTGATCCGCTCGACGCGGAGTCAAAACCGTCCTTCATCACTGATGCCCCAGCTCTTTCTGGACCTCTCTGAGCAGGGAAAAATCTCGCACCTGCGACAGCGGAATTCGCTTGTCCGATTTGAGCGCCTTCATCCGCGTGTCGACCGCAAACTGGTAGGTGGCGTCGCTGGCCGCGCCGTCGGCGCTGAACGAGGGAACAATCAGATCATAGGACTCGCCGGCGACCTCTTTAGTCTGCTGGAGCCATTGCATCATGATGGGAACGACTTCGTCTTTCCGCTCGCGGATAAAGCGCAGCGCACGCACGGTAGCGCGCAGGACCTTTCTGGCCTCATCGCGGTTCTCTTTGAGCCGCGAGTCGGTGATCGAGATGGCGGCGATCGGGCTGCCGATCTTCAAGTCTTTCGGACCGCCAAGGATATTGAAGCCTTCCTTTTGCAGGCGAACAGGTCCGGGCGGCGAGACGCAGATCGCGTCCACCAGACCCTTCTTCAATATCTCCACTCGCACAGGCTCGTCCGCGCCCAAGGTGATGAACTGGACGTCTCTAATGTCCAAGCCCTTTGCCTCAAGGATCGCCTCGGCGGCCAAATAATCCGAGCCGCCGATCCTCTGAGTGCCGATTCTTTTCCCCCGAAGATCCGCAATGGTCTTGATCTCAGGGCGGGAGACGATATGGTGCAGCGGCTTGTCGGTAAGAACGGCCAGTTGCTTGAAAGGCATGCCTTGAATCGCGGCCGTCAAGATGTTGCCGAAAGTGAGGGTGTATTGAATGTCGTCATTCATCAGGGCGGGCACAGCGACCTGGCTTCTCATCTGAATCAAGACCGGCTCCAAAGCTTCGTCTTTGAAGAAGCCTTTGACCACCGCGACTTGGGCGGGCAGAAAGGCGTAGGTGCGGCTCGAGTACGAAATCGTGATTTTTTCCGCCGCGAACGCCGGTCCGCCCATGATTGCGCAGCACAGCACCCACGCGGTAAGGAGAGTGCCTTTACTCTTCAACGCAGCCCTTCCGCTTTCTCGATATGCTTTCCACCGTTGAACACCCCATCATCCTAGCGCTTTGGCTTTCTCAAGACTATCACGAAGCGCTGCATCCGCCAATTTTTTTTCTGCTTGTGACCTGCTTGACAACAGAGGCCCCCTCTCCTATAGGTGAAACATCTTAGAGTCCCGACGGAGATCGGAGAGAGATTCGGAGGTTCACGATGCGTTTTGTAACTTTTGTGCGAAAAAATCAGAGCCGCGTGGGTCTCATCGGACCGGCGGACCACGTGATTGATCTGGCGGAGTTGAATCGCCGCTATCTGAAAGCAGGCTCTGCGCCATACTTGAACAGCATGCAAGCCTTTATCGAGGCGGGAGGCAAAGCTCTCAGCGTGGCAAAAAAAGCAGCCAGGTACGTGGCGGGAAAGGACGACGAGGGACTGAGAAAACTGCGGCAGGCCGGCGCCCTGCTGAAGCTCAATCAGGTCAAGATCGTCTCCCCCATTCCCTGGCCGCGCAAGAACGTCGTTCTCCTTGGAGTCAACTATAAAGAGCACATTGAAGAAGGCGCGCGGGCAAGATCGATTGAACTGAAATATCCGGAGGCGCCGGTGTTTTTTACCAAGCCGGCGACCTCGGTCATCGGCCATCTGGGAAAGGTCGTTCACCACAAGGCGACAGAGAAGCTCGACTACGAAGTCGAGCTGGCTGTGATCATGGGAAAGAAGGGACGGGATATTCCCAAGGACAAGGTTTACGACTACATTTTCGGCTACACGATCTGCCTCGACATGACCGCGCGCGATCTGCAGCGCAAGCACGGCCAGTGGTTCAAGGGAAAGTCGCTCGACACCTACTGCCCGTTGGGGCCCTGGATCGTGCACAAGAGCGCGATTCCAGATCCTCAGGCACTGCGTCTCGTGTGTCGAGTGAATGGACAGGTCATGCAGGATGACAGGACTTCCAACATGATCTTCGACATCCCGACGACGATCGAGGCGCTCTCTCAGGGCATGACGTTGGAGCCGGGAGAGATCATCAGCACCGGAACGCCGTCGGGCGTCGGCTTTGCCCGCGTGCCGCCATTCTTCTTGAAGCCCGGTGATAAGGTTGAAGCGGATATCGAGGGAATCGGCGTTCTTCAGGTGGAAATCGCAGCACCCTAGAGCCTGAGCACAATGCAAAATGAAAATTGCAAAATGCAAAATTTTTCACTTTTCACTTTGCATTTTGAATTGAGGTGGGGGTTATGTCCCGTACGCGGCTCCCCGCCGTAGCAGG
>JAHFAP010000129.1 GCA_023250495.1 Deltaproteobacteria bacterium
CAAGAGCTTAAAGGAAAGATCGTGGGGAGCAGCAGGTTCGGCTCCGGCACCGACTTCATGCTGCGGCGGATGCTGGCCAATATCGGGCTCGTGCCGGGTAAGGATCTTTCCTTGATCCCCACCGGCTTCAGCGAAGGGGAAAAGAGAATGCTGATGATATTGCAAGGAAAGATAGACGCGACGCTTGGGGAGGCGGACGCGGTCTTCCGGCTCGTGGAGATCAAGGGACAAAAATTCACCGTCTTGGGAGACAGCGGGGACTTCGGCGTGCCCCGCGCCGCGGCCGACCTGATCACAACGAGACCGCTGCTCAAGGACTATCGCGCCAGGTTCAAAAACTTTTTCATGGCGTATTGCGAGGCGATCTGGATGGGGCGAAAAAATAAGGAGCTCGTTTATCAGGCGTACCGGAAGTACATGCGGATCGACGACCCCAGGATGCTCGATAGCATCTACAAGAACCAGTTCTTCGACACGATCCCTGCCAGGCCCTATCCGAACGAAGAGGCGGTCCAGATGCAGATCGACGATCTGGCCAGCGCGGTCGCGCCCAAGCTGAAAGGAGCGAAGGCGCAGGAATTCATCGACGTCACGATCCTAAAAGAGCTTGAGAACGAGGGCTTCTTCGCGCGCCTGGAGAAGCAGTGATCGTAATGTTATAGAAGGCAACCGCCCGGGCAGGACGCGGGGGCAGGCTTCGATGTCTCGACTATCTTTGCTGCGTCTTGATTGCTGTGTTTCTGATCCCGCCGAATTGGAAAAACGCAGGTCGACAAGCGGTCGAATCTTGAAGTGTGCTACAACTTCACTGACGTGTACTTAACAAAGGTTCTCGGCACGGCAGGCTTCGGGTTCAGTCGCGCCATAGCGGTCAAGAACTGAATGTAACCGTCAACGTCCACGCGCTGATGCGCGAGCGAAAGCCTTCGCAGCAGCCGGAACTCATCGCGAATCGCTGCGGAGCCGGCCATCTCCCTCATCTCTTGTTTTTCTTCCTCGCTAAGCACGCCAGAACCGCCCCCTCGATCGTCTAGCTTCTTCTACCACGAAGTCCACGGCGCTATTTTAGACGGTCAGGAGGAGCGCCGCAAACACGAACGACCGTTGCTGGCCCCAGGGTTGCTCTTGACTCGTGATCGGTTGGTGCTAAGTTCCCGTTGGGCGTCGTGGCCCAGTCGAGAGGCATCATCTTATGAGCACGGCCGTCTACAAAGGGTTCAACAAAGAGGAGATGGAGTTTCACTTTAATCCACGGACGGCGGCGCCGGATTACGAGCGGTGGGCGATGGAGCGGGAAGAGGCGAGCCTAAGAGTCCGGAGAACACTTAAATCGTGGCTTAACGTCCCGTACGGAAATTCTCCGCGTCAGGTGCTGGATATTTTTCCGGCGGAGAAGCCGGGCGCTCCGGTGCTGGTTTACATCCACGGCGGCTACTGGCGCGGCGGAGGCAAAGACCACAACTGCCACTTCGTGGAAGTCTTTGTGAAGGCCGGAGCGACGGTGGCGCTTGTCGAATACGATCTTTGCCCGAGCGTAACGGTCACGGAGATTGTCAGGCAAGCGCGCTCGGCGATCGCGTGGGTCTACAGAAATATTTCAAATCACAACGGCGATCCGTCGAAGCTCTACATCTGCGGCTTGTCCGCCGGCGGCCACCTCGTGGTCATGGCCCTCGCCCATGACTGGGAGAAGGAAGGCTTGCCGCGCGACCTGATCAAGGGCGCGACCGCCATCTCCGGAGTTTATGACCTCGACGCCGTTCTTCACATCGACGTCAATGAGGAGATCCGGCTCACTCCCGAGAGCGCGCGGGAGAACAGTCCCTTCCTCCACCCTCCCCTGCCCCGCGCGCCTTTCACCATCGTCATCGGCGGCGCGGAGCCCAGAGGTTGGAAGCAACAGTCAGAGGATTTGTTCAAGCTCTGCAAAGAGCGCGGCGTGGAATGCGAGTACCTCGAGATTCCGGATGCTCACCACTACGCGCTCTCATCGCTTCTCGCGGACCCCGCGAGTCCGCTCACTCGCGCTATCCTCAAACAGATGAATCTATTGCCGCTGAGCGTTTTGTGACCAATCGGCAAAAGCAAAGGTCAAGAGATCTCCCTTGACGCCGTTCCTCGCTTTGTCTACATAGACAGGGAGATTAGTCGATGAATGACCGCATCACCCTGGCCGCCTTCGCCATCCTGTCGCTCTGGGCGCAGGCAATTCCCGCTTCCGCTCAGACGCTGATTCGGGTCGCGACCCCGGGCGCCCTCACCGGCGCGATCCCGATTTATCTCGGTGCGCGAAAAGGAATCTTCAACAAGTACGGATTGAACGTCGAGGTCATCGCCACGCGCAACGAGACGATGAGCTACGAGGACCCGGGATTTCTCTCGATTCCGCCGTACAAGTACTTTGACCTTTCGCTTATCGATGAGTTAAAATCGGAAGCTCGATAAATGGCTGCTGGCATTCAGCGGCAGAGACGGAACTTCAGCAAAGGAGGCAGAGACCATGGCATATGACCTGTTGATCAAAGGGGGCCGGATCTACGACGGCAGCGGCATGCCGTCCTATATGGGAGACATCGCCGTCCGAGATCGGCGCATCGTCGAGATCGGCAGGATTCGAGACGGCGCCGAGCGAACGATCGACGCCGAGGGACTGGCCGTCTCTCCCGGCTTCATCGACCACCACACCCACATGGACGCGCAGATCTTCTGGGACCCCTATGCCACCTCCGAGCCCCAGCACGGCGTGACTTCCATCGTCATGGGCAACTGCGGCCTCACGCTCGCGCCCGTTAAACCGAATGACCACGACGCGCTGGTGAAAAGCTTCGTCCGCGTCGAGGCGATGCCGCGGAGCGTTCTAGAGCTGGGAGTTCCCTGGGGCTGGCACAGCTTCGGTGACTATTTGGACGCGCTCGAAGGAAAAATCGGCGTCAACGTCGGCGGCTTGGTCGGCCACATCGCCGTGCGCCAGTACGTCATGGGCGAAGAGTCCGTAGAGCGGGCCGCCACGCCGAAAGAGATCGAGCAGATGAAGCGGCTGGTGCTCGAGGCGATGGAGAGCGGCGCGCTGGGATTTTCCACCAACCGCAACGAGCGCCACATGCGCGAAGATGGAAAACCTGTAGGCAGCAGGCTCGCGGACGACGACGAGCTTTTCGCTTTGTGCCAGGTGCTGGGCGATCTCAACTCGGGCGTGATCGAGACGATCCTCGGGCGCAACAAGATCGAGCATTTCAAGTTCTACGACCAACTGGCGCGGCTCACGGGACGGCCGATTCTCTGGCAAAGCCTGCAGCACCGCTGGGTCGAGCCCAGCCTCTGGCGCGAGCAGCTCGACGCCGTCGCGCCGATATTCGAGGCTGGGTATCAGGCCTATGGCCTCTCCCACACCGTGCCGCTGGTGCGTCACTTCAGCCTCAAGAACTGCCAGGTCTTCGACGAATTCCCGACCTGGAAGGCGCTGATGTTTTTGCCTGTGGACGTGCGCAGAGAAGCGTTCAAAGAGCCGGAGACGCGGAAAAAGATGCGCGCCGATCTCGCCGACCCAAGACCGACGAACTTCCACCGTCGCTGGGACGTGGTGCAGGTGGAGAAACCCGTCAAGCAGGAAAACCAGAGATACGCCGGCAAGAGCGTCGCGGAGATGGCATCCATGCGCGGGCAGGATCCGCTGGATGCATTTCTCGATCTCTCTCTGGAGGAAGATCTGGGAACCGTCTTCTGCAATGCCAACAACGGCGGCGACGCGACTGCCATGGGCGAGATCCTGCGCAGCCCTTACGTCCTGATGGGCACCTCCGACGCCGGCGCCCATGTCCAGTTCGGCGCGGACTTCGGCTACGGCACGACGCTGCTTGGACTTTGGGTGCGCGAGCGGCAACTGCTGACCTTGGAGCACGCGATCCATAAGCTTACGTTCCACATCGCCTCGGTTTACGGTCTCGAGGGAAGAGGACTGCTGCGGCCCGGCTACGCCGCGGATCTTGTGATCTTCGACCCGAAGACGGTGGATGCGCATGAGCCCGAGTGGGCGGAAGACTATCCGGGCAATACCAAGCGCCTGATCCAACGCTCCGAGGGGATCCATTACACCATCGTGAACGGCCGCGCTATTTGGGAAGACGGCCGCTTGACCGGCGAGCTTCCCGGACAACTTTTGCGCGGCTCTTCAGGGGTTGGGAATTAGGAATTGGGAATTAGCCAACTCCTAACCCCTAATTCCTAACTCCTAACTCCTAAAGGAAGATGCGATTACTATTCTTGATTCTCTGGCTGGCGCTTTCTTCCTCCTCCGGCTACGCTCAAAACCTTCCTCTGTACCGGATCGCCTACGGGACTACGGGAGAAAATCCGACCGCTCTATGGATCGGAGTAGAGCAAGGCTTCTATCGCAAGCATGGCGTCAATCTCGAAGTGCTTTACATGCGCACCGGTCCCCTGGCGATGTCGGCCATGGCCTCAGGGGACGTGCAGATGGTCTTCACCAGCGTGAACAACGTGCTCAACGGAGCGGCCGCCGGAATGGATATCGTCGTGGTCGCAACGGTTATACCCAAAGCCGAGGGGGCATTCGTCGTGCGGCCGGAAATTCAGAAGCCCGAGGATCTGAAGGGAAAGTATGTGGGCATTCAGAGCATTGGCGGCGGAGGCTGGGCCAATAACATGCTCGCCCTCGATTATCTCAATCTCGATCCGGAGAGAGACCGAATTCAGTTCTTGGTGCTGGCCGATCAGGCATCTCGCGTGCAGGCGTTGGAGACGGGAAGGGTCCAGGCCTCCTGGCTGGGTTATACCTTCAGTGAAGTTCTAAAAAAGAAGGGCTTCGTGGTCTTGGTGGACCTGGGCAGAGCGCCTATTTCCTACCTCGGGACATCGCTCGTTACCCGCAGGCTCATCATCCGTCAAGATCCGAAGGCCGTTGAGGGGATCATCAAGGGAACCATCGACTCGGTTCGATTCGTTCTCGGCCCAGAGAATAAAGCGGCTGTGGTCAAAACGCTCATGCGGCGCCTTCGCCTGAGCCGCACCGAAGAAGCGGAGTCAGGATATTACTCCCTGCAAACGACCTACGGCACGGATCTCCGTCCTAAAGTGGATGGGGTCAAGAAGATTCACGGAATCCTCTTCAAAGTTAACCCAAGGTTGCAGAAGATAAAACCCGAGGAGATCATCGAGGATTCGTTGATCAAACGAATTCAAGAGAGCGGCTACTAACCCCCTACTCTTTCTTCTTACCGTGAGATTTTAGCAGCTCGGTGAACTGCTTATGGACCTTCTGCAGCTTAGGGGTGATGATCGCCCAGCAATAGGGCTGGTATGAATTGTTCGCATAGTACTTGCGATGGTACTCTTCGGCTGCGTAGAACTCGCCCTGCGGCTTCACCTCGGTTACAACGGGCTTCCCCGACAACGAGTCGTTCAGCTCTTTGATGAATTGCTCTGCTGCCCGTTTCTGCTCCTCATCGGCGTACAAAATGATCGAGCGATACTGGGTGCCCACGTCGTTTCCTTGACGGTTGAGCGTCGTCGGATCGTGAGTGGCGAAAAAGACGGTGAGTAGATCTTTATAACTGATCTGGCCGGGATCAAATTCGATCCGGATGACTTCCGCATGGCCGGTCATCCCGCTGCAAACTTGCTCATAGGTCGGATTCTTCACGCTCCCGCCGGCGTAGCCGGGCATGACCGAAATTACTCCGCGCAGCTCGTCGAACACCGCCTCGGTGCACCAGAAACAGCCTCCGCCAAAGATCGCGACTTCAGTTTCTTGTTTCATAGCTCTCGATGCGTAACATACGCAATTGGTGACTGCCGGTCAATGTTGTAAAAGCCTACGGTCATCCTGAGCGAAAGCGAAGGATCTCAGATTCTTCGGCTTTGCCTCAGAATGACATGTCGGGACCTTGTATCGTCATGCGGGCTTATCGCTTTCGCTTGACGATCATCCCGAATTTGCCCTATTGTTGGGCCGCTTTATGGCTCTTCTCATCCTCCTCCCGCTCTTAATCTTTGCCTTGCTCTTTCCGTCTGCAGCTCGCTCTCAGGCACCCCTTCAGCGGGTGGTGATCACCTACTCGAGCCGCAGCATCGCATCGATCGATCTGTTTGTGGCGCAGGAGCGCGGCTTCTTCCGTGAGGAAGGACTCGACCCCCAGCTCGTGCAGGTCAGGGCCACGGCTGCAATCGCCGCCATCGTCTCGGGCGAGGTGCACGCGCTCGGCTCGATCGGCAGCGCGGTCCGGGCGATCCAGCGCGGCGCGCCGATCAAAGTGCTGGCCGTGAGTCTCAGACGCCCGCTGTTCTGGCTGGTGAGCCGGCCGGAGCTTAAGTCTTTCAGGGAGCTCAAGGGAAAGGTCATCGGGACGACGACGATCGGCGGCAGCCAGCACACGGCCGGCATTCGCCTGCTGCGCAAAGCCGGCCTCGATCCGGACAAGGACGTGACCGTGGTTCTGGCAGGCGACGTTCCCACTCAGCTCCAGGCGCTGGTCAACGGCTCGATCCAGATCGGCATTCTCTCTCCGCCGAGCCTGATCGTGGCCCGGGATAAATATAAGATGAACGTCCTGGCCGGCGCTATGGACGAGTTCGCGAGCCTGCAAAACGACCTGGGCGTTCTGGAAAAGAACTTGAGAGAGCAGAAGGAGTTGGTCAAGCGCATCCTCCGCGCCCGCGCCAAAGGGAGCCGCTATTTTCAGCAGAACGAGCGCGGAAGCAGCGAGGTCCTGCCAAAGTTCTCAGCGTCGACCTTCCGACCGCTCTGGAAACTTATCGCATCTCGCGCTCCGCCTTTACGACGGATGGGATTCCGACCGATGAGGAGATCCGCGAGTACCTCAAGATGGACGCTCAGATCCTCGGTCTTCCGGCACCAGTTCCGGCCTCAAAGATCTTCGATTTTTCTCTACAGCGGGAGGTCAACCAAGAGTTGGGGGTGAAATGAACAGCCTTTCAGCAAAGCGCGTTCATCCCTTCAAGTGGCTGGTTCTATCGGGCCTGCTGCTTTTTCTCTTCTCAGAGCTCGCCATTCCCGTCTCTGCACAGGAGGCAAGGCGAGTGCGCTTGGCCTACTCAGCCTTCAGCGTCGCCTTCTTGAATGTTTTTCTGGCCCAGGACATGGGGATTTTTAGGAAGCATGGGCTCGATGTCGAGTTGATCCAGATGGCCGGTCCGCTGCCCGTCGCGGCGCTCGTGTCCGGTGAAATTGATTACTTGACGGGCTTCACGACAGGGCTCGTGGCCGCGGCGCAGGGAGCGCCCCTCAAAGGGATCATGGTGACTATGCGCAAGCCGCCGTTCTTTATCATTTCTGAGCCGAGCATTCAGAAGCCGGAGGATCTCGCGGGCAAAAGGCTCGGCGTGGACAGGATCGGCAGCCTGCAGCACCTCGTCGCCAGACTGTTTCTTAAAGTCAAAGGGGTGAATCCGGAGAAGGTCATCTTCACTCAGACCGGCTCGGTCTCCAACACCGTGACGAGCCTCAGCCAGGGTGCCGTTTCCGCGGCGCTTCTCTCGGGCCCACACAACGTGGTCATGGTGCAAAAGGGCTTCAGGCAGATCGGCGGCGCCGACGAGCTCCCCATGCATTTCCCCACCAGCGGTCTCGTGGTCAACGAAGCCAGAGTCAAGAGCGATCCCAACCGGATCAAGCCCGCCATCCGCGTGATGCTGGAGTCGTTGGAATTCAGCCAGAGAGAAAAATCGCGGGTCATCGGCTATGTGCGGGACAAGTGGAAGCTCGACGCAAAGGTTGCCGACGAGGTTTATGGCCAATGGCTTTCGGCGCTCGCGCTGGACGGGAAGATCAGCCTGAAGGAGCTCCAGGAATATTTCGACCTCGCCTATGCCTATCGTCAGATTCCCGCTCCGGTGCAGGTTGGGACGGTCATCGATTACACCCTCCTGGAGCAAGTGTCAAAAGAGAATGTAAGGAGGTAGGCTACAGTGGACAACAGGGCCTTTGTTCAGTCCGTCATTCAGGAGATTATCCAACCCGGGATTCAGCGCCTGATGGAGGGCCGCTACTTCTCGGAGCTACGCGAGGGAAAACTGTCCGTCAAGAGACTCCAGGGCTGGGCGATTCAGCACTATCTGCACAACAGAGCGATTCTGAAAGCCTTCGCCCTTTCCATGGTGAAGAACGCTCATGACCCTGACCTCTACAACCATTTTTCAAACCAGTTCCACGAGGAGCAAACCCACCCGGATCTGGCCAAGCGCTTCGGCCTTGCCATAGGGCTGAAAGAGGAAGACTTCGCCGACGCGACGCCGATCTTCGAGTGTCTTATTCACACCGGCAGAACGGTGTATAACTCTCTCCTCGGCGCGACCGTGCAGAACCGGGCCTCGGCCCTGACCAGCGAGAGCATGGTCTGCCGTTACTCGGAGGAGTTCAATACTTACCTGCGAAGGAATTACGGGCTGGGCGACGAGGCGCTGGAGTTCTTTACGGTGCACATGGTCGCCGACAAAGAACACACCGCCCAGGCCGCGGATCTCGTCGCGCGCTATATCAAGTCCCCGCGAGACGAGCGCCTGGTGCGCGAGAGCGCGCAGCACATGGTGCGCATCAAGCTCGGCAAGTTCGAGGGAATCTACCAGGCGTACGCCTAGCCGCAGATTGCACCAGACACGCCGTGTTGTCCGCGCTTTGCCTTGTTGAAGTTAATCAAACGGCCATTTGGGCTGCAGTTTGTAGGGAAGCTTCTTGACCAGCTTCTCGGTCGCGCGCTGGGCGCGCCGTAAAATGGTCTTCACGTTCACCGTCTTGATCTTGCGCTTCTCCATCACCACGCGGCCGTCGATGATGACGCTCTCCACATCCGCCCCTTCGCCGGAGTAGACCAGCGTCGGTATCAATGAGAAGTCATGGAGCGGAATCCAGTT
>JAHFAP010000130.1 GCA_023250495.1 Deltaproteobacteria bacterium
TTGCGCCGCGCCCGGTAGTCCACCACGCGATCCTGGCCATCCTGCCGGTAGGCGTCCGCATCATCGGGACGCCCTCCCAACTCCTCACCCAAGAAGAGATAGCCGATGCCTGCGTCCTCGATCATCTTGTCAAAGCCCGGCTGGCTGAACTGTGGGAACCGGCTGCTGCGCGGCTGGCTGCGCACATCAATGAGCAGGTCAACAGATTGATCCTTGAGAAGCTGGACGAATGGCAAGAAATCCAAGTTCGAGTGGCCCACTGTGAAGAGGGGCAGACAGTTCTGAGAATCCGGTACCGACACAGAATCCGCCGCCATCGAGGCTCCCTCTGCATGGATTCTATCCGTCATTGAAAGAATGGAGCGGGAGACGGGAATCGAACCCGCGACGTCCAGCTTGGGAAATTGAACGCGGTTTGACAATAAACAATTTAGCGCCCACGGCATCGATTCCAGTTTACAGAAATTGATCGCGTTTTCAAAGACTTGGACCGGGCGGGATGTTAATGGACTAAAAATGGACTAATAACACTTGATCGAAGCAATTCGATCAGGCGGTTTTGCTCGTCTGCGGTTTGGCCGCCGCGACTGTTGGTCTCGATGGCAAAATCAATGACGTGTTGGATATACTCCTCTGGGACGCCGTGGCAACGGAGGCCGTAGACAATCCAGGAGACGTATGCCACGCTTGTCCAGAGGTCGATATGGCGTTCCGCCGGCTTTACGAGAAAGGTGATCGCGTCCGCCACATTTGCCGTTGCGGTTGCGAACACGAATCGTTTTCTCGTCGTAGCGCTTTCCTTCAATCTGCGCTAGAGTCTTTTGCCCATCCGTTCGTTTTCCACGAATGAAGTCGTCGGGTATCTCATACAAGACACCCCAGGCTTTTCGTCCCGAGGTGGGCACAAGGTCCGCCGCCGCACAGCCGTTCGTTTGACTGTAAACGTCAAACGCAATGTCGAAGTCTTCAATGGTGCATGCACAGCCGCGATCTTCCGCGTTACCGTTCAGGCGATTTGGGCTGTTGAGACGGCCTGCCGTGCAGTTGGAGCCAGATTGGAAGATGAGGGGCATGGGTTCAGGTCAGTCGTAAGTTATGGGTCTCTAGTGATCGGGGTTCCTCCTGGTACAGTCAACGCATACTCGAATCCTCCACGCGCCCGATTCTCGTCGTAAATGTGCAGGGGTAGGTCGGCCTTTGGCATGATGATCCGGCCAAGTTCGACAGCCAGAGCCACAGGCATTGCCGGAAAAACGTGGATACTGGAATCGGTGCCGTGGCGCGACTTTATTCGATCCAGCAACACCCGCACCGTGCGTCGAAACTCCTCCGCCTGCTCCCTGGACTTGAGGAAATCGTTGTTTGGCCGTGAAATCGTTACGAGCCAAATCGTCGGATTCTCTAATACTGCTGCGATGCGGTCGACCGTGATAGTTGCACTTAACGACATGACGAGTGCTGGAGGACCATCGAGGTTAGCTGGCTCCTCGATCTGTAATCCCGAGTCGTCAGACAACGGTTGCCATCTCCATGTGACGGGCTCGCGGTGCAATTGGTAGATGTCAGCGGCAGGAATGTCGGAAAGCAATGCACCAAGATGCATAAGAAGCGGCTGTGGAGCCGCTGCAAAAACCGACAAATGCTGAATAGAGCCATCGGCCAAGCGGGGCTCGACATAGCGCGTGAACATTGCGTGCAAATGGCGGCTCTCCGCTTCCCAGAACTCCGGGTCATGATCCATGGCAGAACTGTTCTTCATACCGAGCGAGATCGCCTGCGGTTCAGCCGGATAACGCTCGGGGAGCATTGCTTCAGTTGCTTTTTGAAATGAAACTGGGGAGCTAAGCTCTCCGATATTTGCGCCATAGAGCAGCACGTGGCTCTGTTTGTCGGCGGCAAGCGATGACACCAGCTCGATGCGGCTTTCGTGGGATGACTTCATGCGTCGCAATCGTTCGACGGGATGCCCCCCTATGTCCTCCTTATCTATCAATCTGTGGTGTACGTCACAGAGCAGCATCAGATTCGATATCTTGTCCTTGAGAACCTCTGACAACACGGCATCGCCGCGTGGCCCATCGGGACGGTCCGCAATGATATGCGCTATGTATGCTGTATTGAATTCCACCTGTGTAAGCGTATCGAGCCAGAGAGGCTGGTTGCAGCCTTCGTATTCGCCTCGTCCGGCGGCGTGGCCCCATAGACGGATTTTCACTTTTTCTGGGATATTGGCAATCGACATTTGTGCGTCATTTCGGCAACCGTCTCATGAAACGCTTGCCGGAAAGTAATCAGCGCCAAGGATTGTTTGCCAGGCCTCTATGGCCCCCGACTGGGTCGAAGATTCGTTCGCCAGACGCGCAGCACGGGCGTACAGTTCCATGACCTTGTGAAACTGGGTCCAGCTTGCCAGGCTCCATTCAGTGCTCGTGAAGATGTCGCGGTCACCGCACGGCGTTCGACAGACACTTGAATACCACGTCGAAGCTGGCGTAGCGGCAATGCATTCGAACAACGTCAGCAAGTAATTCGCAGGGCTTCCCAAGAACAATTCGTCAGAAAGCTTATGGAGAAGGCACTCAATGTGAAATGAGACGGCATCAAGATTGAACTGTGTTCGGAGGTGTTTGAAAACTTTAATTGCTGGTATGAAGTTCCCGGCGGTCTTGTCCTGCCGGTTCTTCCAGCTCAACCATTGCTGGTGATATCTCGCATAGCCGTCTTCCCAATTACTCGATTCCGGCCGGTACAACCGAAATGGTTCCTTCTGCGGATCACTATTTCCGGCCTTAAAGACCACGGGCAAGATCTCGACTTTGATTCCAAGATCGACTTTGATACACATGCTTGTCGGCCCAAATCGCAGCTTTGACTTGTAGCGGAGATCGGCGCGCAGTGGAGCCGCAATAATGTCGAAAATCTCATTTCGACCGTAGCCCCTGCCAGTTCCACCACCCGGATGCCACAAGTTGCATAGTGCTACGATATCCACATCATTGATCGAGTAGATGGCGGTCTGCTGGCGGTATGAACCTTGAAGAAAACACGTCGGCGAGAGGACAGCCGCGGGACCGTCTGGATCCTCGATGAGGTCCTTGATCGTGTTGTACTCTTTCGACGCGACAGACTCAAATGACGTGCCGGGGTTCAGCCTTCCAAAAAAACTTCTAAAGTTCGCCGTAAGGTAGTGGTTTGCCATATAGGGCTATAATTCGCCGCCGAAGGCTTTGGAGAGGATGGAGGGCATGAGGGCATCGAGTTCGGCGGCGGTTTCAGATTGAAGTTTTTTCAGGGAATCCACCTTGGCTTGGAGGTCGCCGAGATAGTCGACGATGCGGCGTTGTTCTGCGATTGGCGGTATTGGTAAAGGAATGTGTTTGAGCCTCTTCGAGGCAATGCCTTTTACGGTCGTTCCCATAGCCTTGGCGTATATGCTCTCGCGAACTTGCGGACTCATAAGCGCCTTCGAAAGAAACTCTCCGTCGACCGTGCCTTGCTTTGCCCGCAGCAAAAGGGTCCTCTGGGCGAGCGAAAAGCGACGGTCATCTGGCACGACTGCTGCTTCCCCGAGCGGAGCTTCCATCGTAAAGATCACGTCGCCAGGTTCCGGGATTCCCCGCGTCATGTACTTTTCGTACGTGTCTTCTGTAACGAACCTGTCCGTGTTCCAGTCTATTCTTCCGCCCTTGATATTTCGACTCGTCAGGTGGGGGATGCCGGCGTCTGTCACAGGGGGCGTCCTTCCCCGATAGTCGATCATGGCTTCGCAGCACTCCTCAACAGATAGGCGGCGCCAGCTGTCAGCCCCGGAGGCAGCGAACGCTCGGCGCCACCCAGACATAAGAACTGCATTCGTTTCTTCGATTGCTTCTCGCCGCAGCCGGCGGGTTTCCTCAACCTTTGCGGCCAATTCCTCGATGCGGGAGACGACGCGGCGTTGTTCGTCGAGAGGTGGGAGAGGAACCTCCATCATCAAGAACTTCTCTTCCTGAAGCCGTACCCTGTTGGTTGTGCCCTCGCTGGCTCTTTTGCAGAGTTCGACAAACTGCCCTGTCTTGATGAACCATCCGAGAAACTCGGGCAAAGCCAGCGAACGCTCTACATTGAACGCGGGAAAATCGTTGCTTACAATTGCACCAGCTAGGGATGCTGGCACTACGCCGAGCGCACCGTTCCGGGCATCTATTCGCGAGAGAATTAGTTGGCCTTCCCTGACAGCCAGTCGTCGACCAGCAGCGATTTCTGCGCCCCTGCTCATTCCACGCAGAACGACTCCCTTCCCCCACAAGCGGACGGTCACTTCCTTGTATTCCCGATCTGGTTCAAGCGTGATCCAGTCGTCAGATTTGTGAAGGGCCTGTCCGAGTTTTATTGGATGCCAAGTGCCGTTCATAAGCGCTGATTTAATGCCTGTTTGATCTCCTGGAGTAACTCGGCGATGCGCTGCTCCTTTTGAAGGATGCTGTCGGCGAGCTGTTCCGGCGGCAGGTGCTCAAGGTCCTGCTTAGCGTTTGGGTTCTTGATATCGAAATTGGCGGAGATAAGGGTACCGTTCTCGTCGTACTTCAAAACATCCTTCGCCTTCACCTTCCATGCCAGCCCGTTTTCCTTGCGCTTCGCCCATCATTCAAGGCATGGGCGGAACTCCTCAAACTGCATGGGCTGGGTCTTGGTGTAATTCTTGCGGCCTTCGGGAAGGGGTTGCTCGTAATACCAGATGTCCTTTGTCGGTCCCGAGCGGTCAAAGAAAAGGAGATTCGTCGGGATCGATGTATAAGGGGCGAATACACCATTGGGTAGGCGGACAATCGTGTGGAGGTTGAAGTCTTTGAGCAATTCCTCTTTGATCCGAGCGCAGACACCATCGCCAAAGAGGACACCGTTAGGGACGACCATGCCGCACCGTCCGCCTTCTGACCCGCCGACCGGGCGACGGAGCTTTCGCATAATGAGTTGCAAGAACAAGAGGGCGGTTTCTGCCGTCTGCTTATCTTCCGGGAAGTTTGTAAGGATGCCCCGCTCCTCCTCCCCGCCAAATGGCGGGTTCGTCATAATCACATCCACGCGATCCTTGTCGCCGATCTCGCGCAACGGAAAGCGGAGCGCGTTTCCGGAATCAATCTCTGGGTATTCAAGGCCGTGGAGGAGCAAGTTCATTTGACAGAGAAGGTACGGGAGGGGTTTTGGCTCGATGCCGTGGAGTGTTCCGCGCTGGAGGCGCTTGTAGTCGTCGGCTTTCTTGCATTGCTTTTTCAAGTACTCGAAGGCCTCCACAAGGAATCCGCCGGTACCGGCCGCAGGGTCAAGAATGGTCTCGCCAAGTTGGGGGTTGATGACCGAAACGATAAACTTCACAACGGGGCGCGGGGTGTAGAACTCCCCGGAATCACCAGCCGAGTCCCGCATTTCCTTGAGCATGGATTCGTAGAGAAGACCCAGGGTGTGGATCTCGTCCTTTGAGGTGAAGTGCACCGCATTCACCTTGTTAATCACGTCGCGCAAAAGGTAGCCGTTGACCATGCGGTTGACGGTGCCTTCGAATACCCTGGCGATAACGTCGCGCCGGTCGCCGTTTGCACTCTCAAGGGATCGCAAGTACGCAAAGAGGCCTGCCCCGCGCTTCCCGTCCGGGCGGACGGCTTCGTCTTGGTTGATGAAAGCGATAAGCTCGGGACCCGTGATGCCGTCCGGTTTGGCCGCCCAATCGCGCCAGCGATAAGGAGATTCAATCGCGGGACGGAAGCGTTTGCCCGCGAGTTCCGCCTCCTCCTTGCGTACGTCCTCCAAATCATCGAGGAATTTCAAGAACATCACCCATGTGAGCATCGGAAGGCGATCGAGGTCGCCGTTCAACCCCTTATCCTTGCGCATAATGTCGCGGCAGCTCTTGATGATGCTCGCGAGCTGCTGCGCGGTCGATTGTGGCGTTTCGGCTTTTGTTTTTTTGGCTCGGGCCATAAGAGTATGAATGTTAAGCGGTGTATAAAAGCGTTTGCATTTCAGCGACGGCGGCGCGGAGGTGTGCCGCGTCACCAAAGAGCGCCGTAATTTCTCTCACGGTCCCGCGATTTGCTATCGGCGGCACTTTGAGAATCTCGGGAATTTCAAATTGGGCGGTGCCGTATTCAATATACTTGTCGAGCATCTCATTGAGCACCGCGCGCGCTTCGGGCGAGTACTTGTCAAAAAAGTCCTTCTTCTCTTTTCGGAGCATCTCGGCTCGTTCGCAACGGGTACGGAGCGGGGCATTAAAAGCGACGTGGCACAAGAGGTCAAAAGGATCGGCGTCGGGTTGTTTTGCAGCTTCGGCAAGCTCATCGAACAAAATGCCCCGTTCCTCTAGCGCCTTGATGATTTCGGCGCGCTGTTCCGCATTGCTCCACCGGGAGCGGAGTGCGGCGGTGGACGGGGCCATACTGCGCACTTTGTCTGCCGTGTAGTCCGTGAACTTGACGACGCGGAGCTGCTTGCCGTCCGGGTCAAGCTCATAGACAAGGTGGGCCGCGATCTCAACCCAGCCGTTGTCGGCATAGAATTTGTGTCTGGGTTCTTCCGGACCGGGCTCAACAATCGGAGGTTCTCCGGGCGGCTCGGGGTCGCTGATGACTTCCTCTTCTTCGATGACCGTTTCTCCTGTGGTCTCTCCCGCTTCATTCATCTCTTCTTCCGTTATCAACGCTGGGTCGCCGTCGAAGTCCGGGTCGGCAAAGAGGCGCGTGGCGCTCCCGGTGTAATCAAGAATGTTGAAGTAGAGTTTCCCGTAGTCGTCGCGGACGCGCGTGCCGCGGCCGATAATCTGCTTGAACTCCGTCATGGAGTTAATGACGCGGGCGATGACGATATTTTTACAGGTCTGCACGTCTACACCCGTCGTGAGCATCTGGGAGGTGGTCACGATTGTGGGGACGAGTGTTTCCAACTCCATGAACCGATCAAGATGCCCCGGGCCGATCTTGCCCTCATCCGAGACGACGCGCGCCACGTAGTCGGGATATTGTTTGGCGAGATCCGAGTTGAGGTTATTCAGGGTCTTGCGCATCTCTTCGGCGTGTTCCTGGTCCACGCAAAAGACGATGGTCTTGGCGTGGCGGTCTTTGTTCTTTTTGAGAAACTCGGTTAGGTTGCGCGCGATGGCCTCGGTCCGGGAGCGCAGTGCAACGACGCGCTCGAAGTCTTTCGTGCCGTAGAGGTCGTCGGGAATCTCACGGCCGTAGCGGTCGATCTCTCCTTTTGTGGGTCGCCATCCGGCGGCATCCACGGTCGAGACGATCCGGTGGACGCGATAGGGTGCCAAGAACCCATCATCGATCCCCTGGCGGAGCGAGTAGGTATAGAGGGGATTCCCGAAGTACCGATAGGTGTCGCGGTTGTCCTGGCGTAGCGGGGTCGCGGTCATGCCAAGCTGAAAAGCGGGTTCGAAGTATTCGAGGATTTCTTTCCAATTCGACTCATCCTTGGCGCTGCCACGATGGCATTCATCCACAACGACCAGATCAAAGAAGTCCGGGGCATATTCTTTATAGAGGCCAGGTCTGCGCTCGTCTTTGGCGATGGCCTGATACGTTGAGAAATACATCTGGCGGCTTTTGACCGCCTGGCCTTCGATCTTATGGCGGGCGTCGCCGAAAGGCGCGAAAGTTTTTGCCATCGGCTCGTCCACGAGCACATTGCGGTCGGCGAGAAACAGTATTCGCGGCTTGCGGTGCTCGCCTGTGCGGTTCCACCCGACGTTCCAGAGCTTCCAGCAAACTTGGAATGCGATGAGGGTCTTTCCCGTTCCGGTAGCGAGTGTTAGTAGCACGCGCGGTTTTCCTTGAAGTATTGCTTGAACCGCGCGGTTGATGGAGATGTCCTGGTAGTAGCGAGGCGCTTTGCCGGGGAGGTGATGGTAGGGCGTGAGAAGCCGCTCGGCGATGTCGTCCGGAATGTTCTCGGCGACGCGGAGGCGGCTCCAGAGCTCGTCAGGCGTGGGAAAGGTTTGCAGGTCAGTGTTTTTGCCTGTCAGAAAGTCGTGCTCCACGATCCCTTGGCCGTTCGTGGCGTACGCGAATTTGAGGCCGAGGATCTGCGCGTAGTCCTTGGCTTGCTGAAGCCCGTCTCCGGGTTCCTTATAGATGGGTTTCGCTTCGACGATGGCTAGGGGGAAGTCGCGACGGTATCGAAGAATATAGTCCGCCCTCTTCTGGGGACGGCGCCGGGGTTTGTCTCCGGTAGCCACAATACGGCCGTCCGTAAACGTCCGCTGTTCGCTGAGTTGGTCGTCTGTCCACCCCGCTGCGTAGAGATTTGGAAGGACGTATTTGCGACAGGTGTCGGCTTCGGTAAGCGCAGTCATGGGCAAGTGAAATTGACTCTTTTCTGCACCCTCATAGGAGGGCCGACTCTCGCCTCCCTCGATTCGGCGCAGGCGTTTTGATTGTATAGTGCCAGGCAGCTTTCGGCAAACCCATTCGGCTCCAAAAGCAGCCTGCCAGTGTGAAAAATAAAAAAAGGGCAGAGCAAATGTGCTGCTCTACCCTGGTGAGGTCTAGCCACCCCGTCCCTTCCGGTTGGATTTCCCGGAAGTTCGCAACTGGGCGTGGCCGTTTTGCTTCGGGGACTTCCGCGCGAGTCTCTCCCTCACCTCACGGAAGATCCTGTCAGCATTGACCTTGTAGTGCGCGGCTTCCTTGGCAAGTTTCGAATCCTTTGGGAGCGTCGCGCCGGAAATGTACGACGGGCAGTAGAGGTCGGAGGCGAGAGCGCAGACGATGAGGAATCTTCCGATTTCCGCGGTCGTCATGGCTTCGAGCTTCGCACTCGCCAGCTTGGGATAGTCCACATAGCCCGCAGAATCCGCCTTCGTCTTG
>JAHFAP010000315.1 GCA_023250495.1 Deltaproteobacteria bacterium
TTTCTTGAACATCTCGGACTTGACCGACTTGCGGATCTCCTCGCGGATCTCCTCCGGCGTCGGCCAGATGTCTTTCAGGTAGACGGGATTCCCTTTCTGGTCGTTGCCCAGCGGCTCGCTGTATAGATCCATGTCCATCCGGCCCGCGAGGGCGTAGGCGACGACGAGCGGCGGAGAGGCGAGATAGTTGGCCCTCACCTGAGGATGAATCCGTCCCTCGAAATTCCGGTTGCCCGACAGAACTGCCACCGCAACCAGATCCCCTTCTTGGACTGCGGCGGAGATGGGTTCCGAAAGGGGGCCACTGTTGCCGAGGCAGGTGGTGCAGCCGTAGCCGACGAGATAAAAGCCGAGCTTCTCCAGGTGCGGCAGGAGGCCGCTGTCCTTTAGATAATCCGTCACGACTTTCGATCCTGGGGCGAGGCTCGTCTTGACCCACGGCTTGGATTTCAGTCCCTTTGCCACGGCTTTCTTCGCCAGCAGGCCCGCGCCGACCATGACCGAGGGGTTAGAGGTGTTGGTGCAGCTCGTGATCGCCGAGATCACCACCGTGCCGTGTCCCAGGGTGGCGCTGCCGCCGTTCAACTTCACGGAAACGGTGTTGTCCGGCGTTCCGCTTTTCAGCAGGCTCGGGAGCGCCTCCCGGAAAGCACTCTTTGCTTTTGTGAGCGGCACTCGGTCCTGCGGTCTTCTCGGGCCGGCCAGGCTCGGCTCCACGGTAGCGAGATCGAGTTCCAGCGTGTCGGTGAAAACGGGATCGGGAGATGCGTCGGTGCGGAAAAGTCCCTGCTCTTTGCAGTAGGCCTCGACGAGCCGGATCAACTCAGGGTCGCGGCCCGTTAACTGTAAATATCTCAGCGTCTCGGCGTCGGGAGGGAAGAAGCCGAGGGTCGCGCCGTACTCCGGCGACATGTTGCCGATGGTCGCCCGGTCTGCGACGCTGAGGCTCGAAAGCCCTGTGCCATAGAACTCGACGAATTTTTCCACCACGCCTTTTTTTCGCAGCATCTGGGTGACCGTGAGGACGAGGTCGGTGGATGTTGCGCCCGCCGGCAGCTTGCCATGAACCTTGAAGCCGATGACGTCGGGAATAAGCATGATAATCGGCTGGCCGAGCAGCGCGGCCTCGGCCTCGATGCCGCCCACGCCCCAGCCGACGACGCCCAGACCGTTGATCATCGGCGTGTGCGAATCCATGCCGACGACCGTGTCCGGATAAGCCAGCGTTGTCCCGTTTTCCTTGGCTCGGAAAACCACCTGGCCGAGGTATTCCAGATTCACCTGGTGGCAGATGCCGGTGTCCGGCGGAACGACTTTAAAATTGCTGAAGGCCTTTGCCCCCCAGCGGAGGAATGCGTAGCGCTCGACGTTGCGCTCATATTCGATTTGAGAATTGAGATGAAAGGCTTCCGCGGAGCCGAAGCGGTCCACCTGGACCGAGTGGTCGATAACGAGATCGACCGGCGCGAGCGGGTTGATCTTCTTCGGGTCGCCGCCGAGCCGCTTCATCGCCTCGCGCATCACGGCGAGATCCACGATCGCCGGCACGCCGGTGAGATCCTGCGTGAGAACCCGCGCCGGCATGAAGGCGATTTCTTTTTCTTTCTTGGCTTTGGGATTCCAGGCCGCCAAGACCTGAATGTCCTCTTTGGTTACGTGACGGTTATCCTCGCACCGCAAGAGATTCTCCAAAAGGACTTTCAGCGAGACGGGAAGCTGTGAGGCAGTCTGAAACCCCGTCTTCTCCAGCCGGTCCAACCGGAAAATCTTGTAGGACTCTTTGCCGACCTTCAGCGTCGCCGCCGCGCCGAAACTATCCAGGGACTTCTGTGCCATTTGAATCTCCTCAAATTGTTCGTGGCTTACCCTTATTTTCTAGCCCAGGCCATGGGCATTAGCAACAGGGGAGACCATTAGACCCATGCGGGAAACCTTGACAAGTCCCGGAAACGGTATAACGATTGAGCACAAGGTATGGCGATGCACAATCCTCCCCATCCGGGCGAAGTTCTCAGAAAGCTGTGCTTGGAGCCTTTGGGTTTGACTGCGAGCCAAGCGGCCAAAGCGTTGAACGTAAGTCGAAAGACTTTGTCTGCTATCCTTAACGGCCGCGCAGGAATCAGCCCGGAGATGGCGGTTCGCCTATCGATTGCCTTTGATACCACCGCAGAAAGCTGGCTAAACCAGCAGGTTCAGTATGATTTGTGGCGCGCGGAGCGACGACGCAGCAAATTGCGGGTGGCTCGCCTATCGGCGGCTTAGGATAGTTGACCTATCCGTCTCGGAGGAAAAGCTCGTGGCTGCGCCCGTTCGGAAAAAGAAGTTGACCCTGAAGCAGCTTCTCGCCAAAGTAAACGAGAACAACCTCCACGCCGAAGTGGATTCCGGTCCATCGGTTGGGCGGGAAGTCTGGTAATGGCGCGCCGCTACAGTCCAGCCCGCGGCGAAGTCATCGACAAGCTCGAGACTCTTCTACTGAGCAATACCTAACCGACCGCTCCAGACCGATTGCCTCTTAGCGACGGCTGAATTCGAATTCGCCAGCGTCTCCACGTCCGCCTTCGTCACCACCCGGTTGTCCTCGGAATTTCCGGGAATTTCCGGGGACAGTATACAGCAATTGACAGGTGGCTTGTTGAGAACCGGGCCTAAGCATTGATTTATTTGGTGATCCCGTTTGCTACCCTGCGCTTTCCTTCCATCTGTCACCGCCTCTTCGCACGACACACCGCCCACAAGTTTGACTCGCTCACTTCAAGTCATGATTGAACCTGTATCTTTGCTGGCAATCGAAGAGCCGGTTTACCGTTTCGTTCTCTTTCGGGAGGCGGGATGAGCGAGCGCTTCGCCCCACCGGGAAAGAAAAGCCGTGACAAATCCGTGTTCGTGGGCCGACTCGACAGCCAATGGCGCAAGCGCCATGGCCACGGCCAAGGCGATATGATAGCCGATGGAGCGCGAGGCCAGCGCCCGGCGATAAGCTGAATGCGAGCGGTTCACCCAGACCGTGGATTCCACCAAGCGCCCGATTTCCAAATCCTCAGGGCGGTCTTCGAACTGAATATCGAGCCCGTAGTGCG
>JAHFAP010000131.1 GCA_023250495.1 Deltaproteobacteria bacterium
GCAACGTCGGAATGTACAGCGGCCACTTCATGGCGCCCGATCGCATGGCCGCGGGCATCGCGCGCACCCATCATGCGATGCTTTACCACCATCCCAGCGCGCGCCAGCGCGGCGAGCCTCTGCCGGTAGCGATCGCGCTCGGAACGCTTCCCGACATCGCCTACGTGGCGGCCGCCAACCTGCCCTATGGAATAGACGAGCTGGCGGTTGCCGGAGGTATCAGAGGCCGGCCCGTGGAAATGGTCCCATGCAAAACAATTCCTCTCGAAGTCCCCGCAGAAGCCGAGATCGTCATCGAAGGAGAGATCTCCCCGGAGGCCACGGAACAGGAAAAGCCCTTCAGCGACTACCCAGGCTACCTCATGGTGGAGCGACACCATAAGGCCGTGGTGAAAGTGAAGGCGATCACCCACCGGCGCGAGGCGTTGTTCACGGCAATCCTGGTCGGGTTGCCACCGAGCGAGTCCAACGGCATCTCCCGCACCTGCCGCGAGATGATGCTCTACAACTTCCTCAAATACAGCTGCAACCTGCCCGAGGTCATGGAGGTCTGTTGCCCTGAAATGGGAGGAGGCTGGAACTGGTGGGTCATCCGCATGAAGAAAAGCCATCCCAGCAAACCGTGGCAGGCGCTGCAGGCCGCCTCAGGAATGGACACGACCAACAAAGTAATCATTGTCGTCGATGACGACATCGACCCCAAAGATCCCGACATGGTCATGTGGGCCTTGAGCTTCGCCATGCAGCCGCACCGCGACGTGCGCGTCATCACCGGCCGCGTGCCGCTGCTGGATCCCTCGGCCTATTCGCTGATGACCCGGCCGGAGGATCGCAGCTTCCCTCCGCCGGCGGGCTGCTCGGGCATGTTGATCGACGCCACGCGCAAAGGACCTTATCCTCCCGTGGGGCTGCCCAAGCGAGCCTTCATGGAGCAGGCGCTGGAGATATGGAAACAGGAGGGCCTGCCCGAGATCAGGCTGAAGATTCCCTGGTACGGGTACGCTCTGGGACTCTGGACCGCCGAGGACGACGAGCAGGCCGAAGCGGTTACCAAAGGGGAATATTTTGCGGGCGGGGAGAATTCCCACAACAAGGGAAAAAACCGATGAAGCATCTGACAAGCTACGAAGCCTGGATCAAACAGGAAGCCATTCCGATCGTCGAAGCATACGGCGTTGAAGATGTGACCGAGCTTCCCCGCGAGCCATGGCCGCGTACAGGCGGCAAAGGCGCCTTCATCCAGCTCAAAGGCATGGAGAGCTTTACCGGCATGTACGTGGGCGAGATCCCTCCCGCTGCGGCGCTCAATCCTGAAAGGCATCTCTACGAGGAGTTGATCTACATCCTTCAGGGGGCCGGCTCCACCGAAGTCTGGAGCGGAAAGAATGAAAAAGCGAAAGTCCACTTCGAATGGCAGGAAGGAAGTCTATTCGCCGTCCCGCTCAATAGTTGGCACAGGCTCCACAACGGCAGCCGGCAGCCCGCCCTCTTTCTCTCCGTCACCAGCGCGCCGCTGATGATGGACCTGCTCCACGACGCGGATTTTGTCTTCGGCTGCGATTATATCTTCGACCGGAGATTCGACGGGCGCCCGGACTACTTCGTCACCAGCAACAAAAGAGAAGAGCGCGGAGGATTCATGGTCTGGGACTCCAATTTCATCGCCGACGCGCGCAGCGCCATCACCGATCCCGCCGAAGGAAAAGGCTCCGGCGTGCGCATCACGACCTTCGATATGGGCGGGAGCACGTTGGTCGGCCACATCGCCGAGTGGCCGGTGGGCCGCTACCATAAGGCGCACCACCATCTGGGCGGGGCGATCCTGCTGATCCTGCGCTCCGAGGGCTATACCCTGATGTGGCCGGAGGAAGCGGGCGCGCGCCCCTACCGGGAAGGCCGGTCGGATCAGGTGATCAAAGTCGACTGGCGCGAGGGAAGCGTGTTCAGTCCCCCCACGGGATGGCTCCACCAACACTTCAACACCGGGAGCAAAAAGGCGCGGCAGCTGGCGTTCCGCTACAGCGGTCAGTCGGGCAAATATCTTCTCGGCATCGCCAAGGCCCTCAACCGCGAGGGAGTTCGCACCAGCATACGTGAAGGCGGAACGCTGCTCGAGTATGAAGACGAGGATCTACAGATCCGGCGCGATTACGAGGCAGCGCTGAAAAAAACCGGCGTCTCCATGCAGATGCCGCCGGTGGCCTATCGAGACTTATAAGCAGAGACGATCCTATGGCGAAACGACTTTTCCTGCTGGCGACAATCTTCATCACCATTGAACTGGCTTCGCACTCCGCTTCGTTTTCACAAACAGCAAAGCCCTCCTGGCAGGCGGAATGGGACAGGACGCTCGATCTGGCCAAAAAGGAAGGCAAGGTGGTGATCTCCATCCCGGCCTCGCCCGAGCTTAGACAAGCGCTGGAGGATGGCTTCAAACGCCGCTTTGGAATTCCCGTGGAGGCGGTCGCGGCCCGCGGCGCGGCGGTCGTCAGAAAGATCATCGAAGAGCATAGAGCGGGCATCAGCTACTTTGATCTCCACATCGGCGGCAGCGAATCGATCGTAACCGGCTTCCTGCCCGAAAATGTGCTTGAACCCATCGAGCCCTGGATGATCCTGCCGCAAGTCAAAGATCCGAAGAACTGGTGGGGAGGACACATCTGGATCGATAACGCGAAGCGCTTCGTCTATGCCTTCCACGCCTATCAGACCGAAAGCCTGTGGTACAATGGCGATCTGGTAAAGCCGGAAGAGATCCGCGCCTTCGACGATTTCTTGGAGCCCAAATGGAAAGGAAAAATCGGCATCCTCGACCCGCGCACTCCGGGCTCCGGCGCCTCCATGTGGTCGTATCTGCGCGAGATCAAGGGCGAGGATTACTTGAAAAAACTCGTCGCGCAAAAGATGCTCGTCGTCCGGGATCAGCGCCTGCTGGCCGAGAATCTCGCCAAAGGGAAGATTAGCCTGGTCATCGGGATGGGCTATTACTCATTCATTCCCTTTCTCAAGGCCGGGCTGCCTGTAAAGCCCCTTCCCACTCCTCGCGAAGGGGTGTATGTAAGCGGGGGCAGCGGCCACTTGACCATTATCAAGAGCCCACCCCACCCGAACGCGACCAAAGTTTTTGTCAATTGGCTACTGAGCAAGGAGGGACAGGAGCTTTTTTCCAAATCGATCGGCCAGGCGACGAGGCGGCTTGATGTCGATACCCGAAGTCTGAGGGAATTTGGCGTGATCGCGGCCAAAGATTCAATCACGTTGGAGCAGTACTATAAGATGGAGAACCAGTCGGAAGAGAGGGTCTACAAGTCGCGCGACCCAGGGGCGGATCTGGCGCGCAAGCTACTCGACTAACGGCAGTTGTTGGAGCATTTGAGGAGAGTATCTGACGACTTGAACGTCTTGAACGACTTGAACTGTTCCAATCGTTCAAAATGTTCAAATGGTTCAAACGGATAGAGATGGGCCGCTCTCAACGTACTTTTCGAAGAAGGAGGTCATGTGAGTTACACAGATTTGCGAGAATGGATCGAGAGAGTGGATGATCTCGGCGAGCTTTCGCGCATCGACGGCGCGGACTGGGATCTGGAGATCGGCGCGCTCACCGAAGTGGCGGGCCACGGTCTTGGGACCTCCGCCCTGCTGTTCGATCGCATCAAAGACTACCCCGCGGGCTACCGGGTGCTGGTCGGGATGATCGAATCGCTCAAGCGAGCGGCGCTCACCACCAACCTACCCACCGACATTGGCCGTGACCAGTTCATCGCCGCCTGGAAGGAGCGGCTCAACCAGCCGACCTTGATTCCGCCGCGATATGTCGATCGCGGTCCCATTCTCGAAAATGTTTTTACGGGCAAAGAGATCGATATTCTGAAGCTGCCGGTTCCACGCTGGCACGACCAGGACGGCGGTCGCTACGTCGGTACAGCGCACGTCGTAATCACCCAGGATCCCGATGAGGGCTGGATCAACATGGGGGTGTACCGCGTCATGGTTCATGACCGCGACCGGCTCGCCCTCTACATCTCTCCGGGAAAGCACGCCCGGATTCACCGGCAAAAGTCCTTCGACCGAGGCAAGCCGCTGAAAGTGGCGATCTCCTTCGGCCAGGACCCGCTGCTCTTTCTACTCGCCTCGCGCGCCCTGCCCTGGGGATCACAGGAGCTGGATTACGCCGGAGGAATCAAAGGCGCGCCTATCGATGTCATCCGCGGAGAATTTACCGGGCTGCCGATTCCGGCGGCCGCGGAAGTGGCCATCGAGGGCGAGGTCTTGCCCGACGAATCCAAGGAGGAAGGGCCCTTCGGCGAGTGGACCGGTTACTATGCCAGCGGCGAGAGAAAAGAGCCGGTATTGAAAATCCAGTGCTTCATGCATCGTGACAATCCCATCATCACCGGCTCGCCTCCTTTTCGCCCGCAGCCGGGGGCTGACAATTGTTCCGCGCTGCTCCGCGCCGCATTCATCTGGGACTCTCTAGACAAGGCGGGCGTGCCGGACGTCAGAGGCGTCGCCTGCCACCAGAACCGCTTTTTCACCGTGGTCTCGATCAAGCAGCGCTATCCGGGCCACGCCAAGCAGGCCGCCATGATCGCCGGCCAGTGTCAGACCGGGGCCTATCTTAGCCGCTATGCAGTGGTCGTCGACGAGGACATCGACGTCGCCGACATCAACGACGTCCTCTGGGCCATCTGCACGCGGGTGGATCCGGAAAAATCGATCGACATCATCCGCCGCTGCTGGAGCGGGCCGCTGGACCCGATCATCCCGAGGGCCGAGAAGGGCTTCAGCTCGCGCGCCATCATCGACGCCTGCCGTCCGTTCGAGTGGATGAAAGACTTCCCCCCCGTCTCCGGTGCGAGCAAGGAGCTCAAGCAAAAAGTTCTGGAAAAGTATGCGCACGCCCTCAAGAAGTGACCGGCGACTCGGCGGACTTTTCCAGCAGCGATAAACGGAGGTTCCATCTGATGCCGAGAGATCAGCGGATGGCGGAGTTCGAGAGGACCGCTTACTTTCAATGGATGAAGCGCGAGGGGCTTTTGATCATCGCGCTGCTGCTCTTGCCCATCTACGCCGTCGCCCAGGCGCCTGACGCCGCTTCGAAAGCGGAGTGGAATAAGACGCTGGAAGCGGCGAAGAAAGAGGGCAAGGTGGTGGTTTCTATTCCTGCCAGTCCCGAGTTGAGAAAAGAGGTTGAAAAGATTTTTCAGCAGCGCTTCGGCATCGAGCCTGAGCTGGTCGCCGGCAGGGCCGCCACCATCGTGGGAAAAATCGTGGAGGAATCCAAGTCCGGCGTCCGTTATTTCGATCTCCACATGGGCGGCAGCGAATCGATGGTAACCGGGCTCCTATCCGAGGGAATCCTGGAGCCTTTCGAACCCTGGATGATCCTGCCGGAAGTCAAAAACCCGAAAAACTGGTGGGGCGGCCACATCTGGGTGGACAACGCAAAGCGCTATATTTATTCGTCTCTGGCCTATCAGACAGAGAACATATGGTCCAACACGGACTATGTGAAGCCTGAGGAGATCCGCTCGTTTGACGACCTGCTAAATCCCAAATGGTACGGCAAGATCGGTTACCTCGATCCGCGCACTCCCGGTTCGGGCGCCTCGATCTGGTCTTTCCTCTGGCAGCTCAAAGGTGAAGCATATCTCAAGAAGTTGGTGGGGCAGAAGATGCTCATAGGCCGCGACCAGCGGCTGCTGGCGGAAAATCTGGCGAAGGGTAAAATCAGCTTGGTCGTCGGGCTCACTTATTATTCGTTTCTTCCGTTCCTGAAAGCCGGCCTCCCTGTTAAGCCTCTGCCCAATCCTCGGAACGAGGTTTACGTGAGCGGCGGCAGCGGCCATTTGACCATCATCAAGAATCCGCCCCATCCGAACGCGACCAAAGTGTTTGTCAACTGGTTCCTGAGCAAAGAAGGACAGGAGATATTCTCCAAGGCGATGGGACAGGGAACGCGGCGTCTGGATGTCGACACAAGTTGGCTTAAAGAGTTCGGCGTCATCGCGGCTAAAGACATTACTTCAGCCGGATCAATACTCCAAGCTGGAGAATCAGTCGGAGGAGAAGGTCATCAAAGTGCGTGAGCCGGCGGCAGAAGTGGCGCGCAAACTTTTGAATTAGAGGATGACAGAGCATGGCAGGTGATTATTACACGGATCTGCGCGCGTTCATCCAGGAATTGGAAAGACGCGGCAAGCTCTACCGCTGGGGACGGCCGGTCAACAAAGACAGCGAGCTGATGCCGCTCATGCGGCTGCAGTATCGGGGCCGCTCGGACGAAGAGCGCCAGGCATTCCTGTATGAGAACGTAACGGACGCCAAAGGGGGGCGCTATGGGATCAAGGTCCTCAGCGGAGTCTACGGCGCTTCACGGAAAATTGTCGCTCTGGGTATGGGCTGCGAAGATCCCGGAGATATTTACGAGAGATGGCGCCAGGCCGTGGCTCGTCCGATAGAGCCGGTGACCGTCAATAGCGGGCTGGTTCAGGAGGAGTTTCATATAGGAGCCGATCTTGAGACGGTGGGACTAACGATGCTGCCGGCGCCGGTCGAGGAGCCGGGATTCAGTGGAGATGTTCGTGTTACTGCGCCTTTTATCACGCGCGATCCTGAGAGCGGCGTCCGCAATGTCGGAATGTACAGCGGCCACCTTCGGCCGCCGGATCGTTTGCTTGCCGGGATCGGTCCCTCCCATCACGCCATGCTCTATCACCATCCGAGCGCCAAGCGGAGGCGCGAGCCTCTCCCCTTCGCAATCGCTCTGGGGACGCTTCCCGACATCGCTTATGTGGCGGCGGCCAATCTTCCCTATGGGTTAGACGAACTGGCTGTTGCCGGAGGGATAAGAGGAAGAGCCGTGGAGTTGGTGCGCTGCAAAACAGTCCCGCTCAAAGTCCCGGCTGAGGCTGAAATCGTCATCGAGGGAGAGATATCCACTGAGGAGATGGAGCGGGAAGCGCCATTCAGCGACTTTCCCGGTTATCTCATGGTGGAGAGACATCGCAGAGCAGTGGCGAAGGTTACGGCGATCACCCACAGGCGTGATGCCATGTTGACGGCGATTCTGGTTGGTTTGCCGCCGAGCGAGTCTAACGCTATCTCGCGCACCTGCCGGGAGATGATGCTCTACAGTTTTCTCAAATATAGCTGCAATCTGCCGGAGGTATTGGAGATCTGTTGTCCGGAGATGGGCGGAGGTTGGAATTGGTGGGTGATCCGCATGCGCAAGAGCCATCCCAGCAAGCCGTGGCAGGCGCTGCAAGCCGCCTCCGGCATGGATCCGGCGAACAAAGTGATCATCGTGGTGGATGAGGATATTGATCCGAAAGACCCGGACATGGTGATGTGGGCGATGAGCTTTGCCATGCAGCCCCATCGGGACGTGCGCATCATCACCGGACGGGTGCCGCTGCTGGACCCTTCGGCTCATTCACTGATCAGCAAGCCGGAAGAGCGCAGCTACCCGCCGCCATCAGGCTGTTCTGGAATCCTGATCGACGCGACGCGCAAAGGACCTTATCCTCCCGTGGGGCTGCCCAAGCGACAATTTATGGAGCAAGCGCTGGAGATCTGGCAGAAAGAGGGGCTGCCTCAATTGACGCTTAAAAGTCCCTGGTACGGATATCCATTGGGGTTGTGGAGCGCAGAGGACGACCAGATGGCAGAGGCAGTAACAAGAGGAGAATATTTCGCCGCCGACGGGAAGCTGAAAAGGTAAGAGAGTAAAACCATGATGCGAAAACTATTTTCCTTCCTCGTCGCGCCGTTTCTGATAGTTGGAGCGGCATTGGATCCGCTGTGCGCTTTGGCCCAGGCATCTAAACCGTCCTGGCAGATCGAGTGGAACAAGGTACTTGAAACGGGCAAGCTTGAGGGCAAAGTCATCGCTTCCATCCCCCCGAGTCCGGAGCTGCGAAAAGGAATCGAAGAGGCTTTTACCAAGCGCTTCGGCATCGTCCTGGAGCCGATCCCGGCTCGCGGCGGCTCGATCATCAGAAGGATTGTCGACGAGTCGAAGGCCGGCATCCACTACTTCGACCTCCACGTCGGCGGAACCGAGTCGATCGTCAAAGGACTCTTGCCTGAAGGCGTCCTGGAGCCCGTCGAGCCCTGGCTGATTCTGCCCGAGGTCAAAGAGCCGAAGAACTGGTGGGGTGGACACATCTGGGTGGATAACGCGAAGCGCTATGTCTACTGTTTTTCGGCCTATCAAACGGCGAGTCTCTTGTACAACACCAGCTTGGTAAAGGCCGAGGAGATTCGCTCGTTCGACGACCTTCTGGACCCTAAATGGAAAGGAAAGATCGGCCTCAGCGACCCGCGCACTCCGGGCTCCGGCGCTTCGATCTGGGCCTACATGATGCAGATAAAGGGCGAAGAATATCTGAGAAAATTGATCGGCCAGAAGCCGTTCATCACGCGCGATCTCAGACTTCTTGCGGAGAATCTGGCGAAAGGGCGCGTCGCCATTGCCCTTGGGATCGGCTACTCGGAGTCTCTGCCGTTCGTCAAGGCGGGCCTTCCGGTAAGCGCTCTCCCCACGCCAAGGGAAGGACTCTACGCAACCGGCGGCTACGGACACTTGACCATCATCAAGAACGCCCCCCATCCGAACGCGGCCAAAATCTTCGTCAACTGGCTCCTCGGCAAGGAGGCCCAGGACATATTCTCCAAGGCGATGGGGGCTCCTACGCGTCGCCTCGACGTGGATACGAAATGGGCGGGAGAGTTCGGCTTCCTG
>JAHFAP010000132.1:0-5054 GCA_023250495.1 Deltaproteobacteria bacterium
CGCGCCGCATAGACGTGAGAGTGCTGGCGGCCACCAACCGGGATTTGAACAAAGAAGTCGAGCAGGGGCGCTTTCGCGACGATCTCTACTACCGGCTGAACATCATGGAGATTCACATCCCGGCCCTAAGGGACAGGCCGGAGGACATACCGCTATTGATCGAGCATCTCATCCACAAGCACAATCCGGAGCTTAAGAAGAGCTTCAAGGGGGCGGAGCCAGAAGTCGTCCGCGCCCTCATGTCGCTGCCGTGGAAGGGAAACGTGAGAGAGCTCGACAACGTGATCGAGCACACCATGATTCTCGCCGACGGGGAGTGGATCACGCTCAAGGACCTGCCGCCCTCTTTGCTGAACGCAGCAGAGGCGCTTGCTCCCTTTACTCCGAACCTCAAGGAGGCGTTAAAGCAGTTTGAGAAGCAGCATATCCTGCGGGTGTTGGAGCAGGCCGGGCAGGACCGAAAAGAGGCCGCTCGGCTGCTCGACATCAGCCTCTCCTCTCTCTACCGCAAGCTCGAAGAGCTCGGTATCTCGTAGCTTTATCTCTTCTGCGAAACCATGGGTCGCTTTTTCCTGAATGTGGGAGAGACTGCGTCCGCGGCTTACTGTGTCGTTTCCCTGTGGACTGATTCCAAACCGACTTGGTTCTGGCACCGTTATTGCTTTTACGGTCTACGGGAAGAAATTCAAGTGGACCCAGCCGTTGAAAGAAGAGCGAGGAAAGTGACTTCGTCCAAGCCAAACTCCCGGAAGTCCCTTTCACTGGCCATGCTCGACCCTTCGTTTTATCCCCATAGGCCTTCCGAGGTGACCCATCTAGAAACCCACATCTCCCACCTCTTTTTCGCCGGGGAGCTGGTTTACAAGATTAAAAAGCCTCTGCGTTATTCTTTCCTGGATTATTCGACCCTGGCCAGAAGGAGATTTTTCCTTCACGAAGAGCTGCGACTCAACCGACGGCTTGCCCCGTCGGTTTACCTGGGCGTACTTCCTATCTCCCACGACGATCACGGTTGGCAGTTGGGCAGCGATCTTCATCCCGCTGAATATGTTCTGATCATGCGCCGCTTGCCCGAAAAGCGGATGCTCGATTATCTATTGGAACGCGGCCAGGTGAGTTCACAGATGGTGGAGGCTCTGGCGGAGCTTTTGGCCCCGTTTCATGCTCAAGCCGCGGCGGATCGAAGCATCCGCGCTTGCGGCCATCCGAAGGCCATCCGGAAGGTATGGGAGGAGAATCTGGCTGACCTCAGTCCTTTCGTGGGCCATCTCCTTGATGGCGAGACATTTGAGGCGATCCGCGCCTTCGGCGCGCGCTTCATGGCCGAGCACCGCGAGCTGATGCTGCGCCGGGCCCGCGCAGGATGCATCCGGGAGGTTCATGGGGATCTTCACTGTGAGCATATCTGTTTTGTCCCGGAGGGGATCCAGATATTTGATTGCGTCGAGTTCAGCTCTCAGCTTCGCTGCTGCGATGTGGCTTCAGAGGTGGCCTTTCTTATGATGGACATGGAATCGCGCGGGGCCAAGGAACATGCTCACGAGTTTCTCAGACGTTATCTCGAGCTGACGAAAGATCCCGAGCTTCCCAAGCTGCTCCCCTTTTACCAATGCTACCGCGCTTTGGTGCGGGGAAAGGTTTTCGGCTTGCATTCCGAGGAGAAGGCTGACGTAGCCTCGCGCTACTTTGATCTCGCTTACAGCTACACCTGGCAGCAGTTTAAGCCTTTCGTCGTCATGATTTGCGGACTTACTGGCAGTGGAAAATCGACTTTGGCGCGGGCGCTGAGCCGGCGGCTGGGATTGCCCGTGATTAGTTCCGATGCCACGCGCAAAGCCCTGGCCGGGATATCGGAGCGGCGGGAAGTCTCTTACGGAGAAGAGATCTATAGCCCCTCTATGACCGAAATGACCTACGCAAAGATGGCGGCGGCCGCGGAACAACATATTCTCGCGGGAGAAGGGGCGATTCTGGATGCCACGTTCCAGAGGGCGGCTCACCGCTCGGCGATACTGGAGTTGGCCCGAAGAAGAGGCGCTCCGTTAGCTCTGATCCACTGCCGTGCGCCAGAAAATCTGGTCCAGGAAAGGCTCTTTAAGCGGGCCCAAGAGGGAACCGATCTTTCGGATGGGAGATGGGAGATCTACGAGCAGCAGAAAGACGCCTTTGAGCCGATTACGGAATTTTCTCCGCGCACCTACCTTGCCCTGGATACAGAATCCCCGCCAGAGATGCTGACCGAAAGAGTTGAGAGTTTTTTACTTTCCGTTTTGAAGAAGCGCGCGTAGCAGGCGCGGATGCGCTCGCGCCGCCGCTCGTAATCCCGGAGAAGAAGATCGCCCGCGCTTTGAGCAGCGCGGCGCTTATAGCCCAGCGAGTGGGCCATTCCTTGGAGCTTCTCTGGGTCCCGTTCCAAGATATCGATCGATCGCTGCCGCTCCAGGCGCAGCCGGTGGTCCAGCTGGCGCAGGAAGCGATAGCCTTCTGAAAGCAAGCGGTAGTCGCCCGAATCGATGATCTTATGTTCCTCGAGGGCTTTCAGCGCATCTAGGGTTCCTCTCTTGCGCAGGCCCGGATAGCGGTATCCGTTGGATAATTGGAGCATCTGGGTCAAGAACTCGATATCGACCATGCCTCCCTTTCCTTTTTTCAAGTTAAACTGGGAGAGATTTTCCTGCGCGAGCTCTCTCTCCATGCGCCCGCGCAGATGATCGATTTCCGCAGCACCATCCTCGGTCAATCCCCTACCATAAACAAAATCCTCCGCCACTCTTTCCGCTTTGCTCCCGAGAGAGCGGTCGCCGGCGGCAAACCGCAATTTGATCAGCGCCTGCCTTTCCCAAAGCTCAGAACTGGTCTGATGATAATTGCGAAAGGCAGCCAGGGAAGAAACCAAAGGTCCGAACCTCCCCGACGGTCGCAGGCGCATATCAATCTTGTAGACGACTCCCTCCTCCATGGGAGCAGAAAGAAAGGTGATCAGTTTCTGGCCGAGCCTCACGTAGTACTCATGCGCGTCGAGCCGACCTGAAGTTCCTCCCATGCTCTGGGCGTCGTCGGGGGCATCGTAGATGAAGATGAGGTCCAGGTCTGAGTTGTAGTCGATCTCTCTTCCACCCAGCTTTCCCATCCCCAGAACCGTGAATCTGCCTCTTACGATCTTACCATAGCCTCTTTCCATCACCTGAAGTGAGAGATCCAGCGCAGTTTCGAGGCAGGCCTCGGACAGATCCGTGAGCTGATCAAAAACCTCCTCCAGCTCTAGCTCGTCGCCTAAATCGTGCAGACCGATGCGCAGGAACTCCTCAGACCGGGTGCGCCGCATAGCATTGAGCTTGCCCTCCAGGTCCGCGTTGTCAGCGAGCGCTGCAGCCAGCTTCTCCAGCAGTTCCTCTCTTGTCTTATGAGGCTTTGTGAGATCTGCGCGAATCAGGCTGTCGAGCAGTTCGGGGCGAGCGAGAAAGAGATCGGTCAAGAACTGGCTGCTGGCAAAGAGGGTGATCAGAAGTTGCATGGTTTTGGGATTCTCGGCGAGAAGAGAGAGGAATCCAGTCCGACCGCCCACTCTCTGGCTGAACTCAGCCAAATTGAAGAGCGTGGGGTCCGGCGCAGCGGAGCGCAGAATTGCGGTGATCAGCGCTGGACCTAGCCTTCGCATTACCTTCAGCCTTCGTGGGCTGGGAGGCGAGTAAGGCTCGCCGTCGCGCACAGCCAGCAGGTTGTGGTAGGCCCGCTGCGAGTCTGGAAAGCCAAGCCTCTGGAGCTCTTTCACGACAAGCTCCTCGTCGTCCAGGTCGTTCCACATCTCCCCCAAGCCCGCGGCGCTCTCCGACGACATCTCCTTTTGCGCACTATAAAAGAGCCGGTTGAAAGCGGCGCGCACAGCAGCGGTGTGGCTGCGGTAGTCTTGCCGGAAGATCTGCCGCTCGCTCTTCCCTCCTGTTGGACAGTATCCCAGTCGGCGCGCTAGGGCAGATTCCTCTTCCTTTCCTTCCGGGATGAGGTGGCTGTGAGCTTCCTGAAGCATCTGGATCTTGTGCTCCACACCGCGGAGGAAGCGGTAGGCGCGGCTCAATCTGTTTGCCTCTCGCGAAGGGATATAGCCATAACGGGCGAGCAAACCCAGAGCCGTCAGCGTGTTGCGCTCGCGGATGCGCGGCTCGTATCCGCCGTTCACGAGCTGCAGGGCCTGGGTGAAAAACTCAATCTCGCGGATGCCTCCCGGGCCCAACTTGACGTTCCTTTCCCTGTTCGCCGGGCTTAGCAGCTCGCGCTCGATGCGCACCTTCATCTCCCTCAGCTCTTCCACGGTCGTAAAATCGAGGTAGCCGCGGTAAATGAAGGGCTCCACCTGATGAAGAAATAGATCTCCCAGCTTCTTATCTCCGGCAACGGGCCGCGCCTTGATGAGCGCAGATCGTTCCCAACATTGTCCCCACGACTCGTAATAGAGAAGGGAGGAGCCGAGCGATTGGACCGTCGGGCCGTGGCGTCCCAGGGGCCGAAGCCTTAAATCGGTGCGGAAGACAAAACCCTCCTCCGTAACCTCCCCCATCATGCGCGTGATCTTCTCCGCCAGCCTGGCGAAGAATGCGCGCGGAGCGGCTTTCCCCTTGCGCCCGCCTGCGCTCTCTCCGTCGTCTTCCTCGTAGAGGTAGATGATGTCGATATCGGAGCTGAAATTGAGCTCCGCGCCGCCAAGTTTTCCCATGCCCAAAATCACAAAGCGGTTTTCCTTTCTCGCGCCTGGGAGCGACAGCGCGCCAAAGTCGTTTTCCACTTCGTAGCGACAGGATCGGCAAGCGACCTCCAGGGAGGCCTCGGCCAGAGCTGTCAACTCTCTCATGGTCTCCTCGACCGATTGAGCCGAGTGGAGATCCAGAGCGCCGATGCGGAGGAATTCCCGTTGTTTGTGCTGCCGCAGGATTTTGGCGCACCGATCGAGGGAAGCTGCGCCGCTGAGTTTGGATGATAGCTCAACGAGGTGCTCGGCGACGCTCTTCTGCGGCTTGCTGATCTGGTCAAGGAATATTTGCCGCCAGCTTTTTCCCTGT
>JAHFAP010000132.1:5154-6287 GCA_023250495.1 Deltaproteobacteria bacterium
CTATGGATTCAGTGTAAGACCCTTCGTAAGGTAAGGATACCTCTTCGTAACTGATGACATGATAGGCGATGACTTCCGCCCCCTGGGAGTCAGCCATCTCCAAGGCGCGGCGCACACCGGCCTGAGATAGTTCGGAAAGATCCGTGGGTGCGAGAATCCTTTTTATCTTTTCCACAAAAGCCTCCTTTATGCCGCCTTCTCGAACCTTTCTCTCATTTCCTGACATGGCAAACAAAATTCCGTCTCGGGGAAGAGATCCAACCTTCCTTTCTCTATCGGATGATGACACGCCGTACAAAGCCCATAGGTTCCGGACAGTATTCTGCCCAGCGCCCTTTCGATCCTTCCCAGCTCACGCAAATATCCCTCGCTCAGTTGGTCCAACAACCGTGCCTCGTTCTCGTCCCAGGCCTGATCCAGCCAGTCCAGATGTCTTTGCCCCGCAAGCTCCCGGCTTTCCTTCTGTAAACGCCCCGCCGTGGCCAGGATCTGTTGCCTGCGTCTTTGCAGCCTTTCCTGGTATCGCGTTGCCTTCATAGTGTCCATTGCGCTCTCTCCCTTCGGCCTCCATGGCCTTCAATATTAGCACGGAGCAAAATTCGTGCCTCGTTCAGAGAAGAAAACAGCAGCTTCAACGCTGTAACTTTGAAGAAAAGGACACGGAATATTTTCTCAGGTTTAAGACTGCCGCACCGACTCCTTCCGAATTGTCGGAATCAAAGAGCCGAAAAAATATCCAGCAGCTCAGGAAATCGCATACCTTTGCACGCTATCCTTCTCCCTATTCGCTGGCATGGAATCTGCTCTCCAAAACTCTTACGGGAAGTCGGCGGAGGGGAAAAGTTAACGGCCCTGCCTGGTCAGTTGATGAGGTGGCAGGGAAGAACGAAAGGGGATGGCATGACTCAATTAGCGAAACGGTACACAACCTCATATAAAAAGAGGGTGGACGTCGAGCGGGATCCGTATCTCCCCCGCTGGTCGCCCAAGGGAATACTCTACTGCAGCCGCTGTGGAGCCATCTACTACCGCAGGCGCTGGACTCTCACGCCGCCGCCGGACATGCGCGACTGGGCTGAGTTTCGTGACGGCGTCCGTGCCGCCACGTGTCCAGCCTGCCGCAAGATACGCGA
>JAHFAP010000132.1:6387-8710 GCA_023250495.1 Deltaproteobacteria bacterium
GTAGAGCGATAGGTCTCAAACTTTGCGCGCACATAAGGTGAGCTATAACCGTTTTGGATCCGTTCCAGCCGATGAGGCCTGCTGAAGAACTCCCGATTGGCCCAGGCGGAGATTTCCCCCAGTTCTTTCCTCGAGAGGTAGCGTGTGGGCATGATAGTATGAATCGCATCCCAATTTTTTAAGTTTACGTCCTCAAGCCGCTCTCCTTTCAACGCCTGGCGCCAGACCGGGGAGCCGGGCATGGGAGTGAGAAGCATGAGGACGCCGATATCAGGGTCGATTTCATCCACTACGCGAAAACGGTTTTTGATCTTCTCCGCGTCATCTTCCCAGAATCCGCTCATATAGGTCCCTACCGTGGACACGTCGTTCCGCCTGAGCAGCCGGACCAGTTCCTTTAGATCCCCGACCGTGTAGGGCTCCTTGCTCTTGTGGAGGTTGACCAGCTCTTCATCGCTTCCGACCTCGATGCCGAAGAGAACCTGATAACAGCCGACGCGGCGCATCCTGGGAATCAGGTCCGCGTCGCGGATCAGGTTGCGCGCCCTGCCCATGAAGAACCACTGAATATCGAGCTTTCGCCTCTCGATCTCGTCGAGAAGGTCGACCATCTTCTGGCGCTCAGAGTTGAAGTCGTCATCCATGAAATTAAGGGCCTTGACTCCGTAATGTTTGCTGAGAAGCTCCATCTCGTCCGCCACCAGCTTCCCGCTTCGCGTCCGGTGCACGAAGAAATCCCGGCGCCGGCGAAAATCGATCAACCCCCATTCGTAGCAAAAGCTGCACGCCCCTTCGCAGCCGCGGCTAGTCACCGCCTCGTTGTAGCCCTCGATTCTGGAAAAGCCGATGTACTTGTCCATCGGGAAGAGGTCGTACGCCGGCATGGGCAACTGGTTCAGGTCAGAGAGCAGCGGACGCGGCGGAGCGAGCTTGACGTTGGAATCGTTCCTAAATGCGAGTCCCAGGACCTCCTGCAGCTTCGGTTTTTCCCGCTTCAGCTCTTCAAGCAGCTCGACCAGAGTCGCCTCCGCTTCACCCACGAGAATGTAGTCGAGTTGGGGAGCAAAGAGGAGCAGATCCTTGGGCATCGCCGAGAGCGCCAGCCCTCCGGCTATGGTAATCAACTCGGGAAATGCCTCTCTAAGAATATCCAGCGCTTCGAGGTAGCGCACCACAGCTCCCGCTCCTCCTTCCGTCACCACCCGCGTGCCAACAAAGACCGCATCCGGAGCGATCTCTGTGACGTGATCAATCATTTCCGCCTCGCTAAGTCCGAGCGCGCGGCAGTCGAGCACGGCAACCTCGGCGCCCTCCTTTTCGCGCACAAACGCCGCCAGATGCGCGTAAAGCGCGCTGCACGCGATGTGGCGCGCGCCCCAGCGCGCCCAGTTGCCCATGGGAGGAGTCAAAAAAAGAAGCTTCATGTTTCACCCCGTCAGTAATCGCTTGGACGCGAAATATTGAGGTATGGAAATTTAACGGAGCAACTCCTGTGCCACGGATTGCGGCATCAACGAAACTAGGATATTAAGGCCATGCCGTGTTGTTATGCTGACCCAAAAGTAGGAAAAATAGACCCTCTCTTCTCATTCGCAGGAATATGAAAGCCTTTCGTTAGGACGTTTCTCGAACGACGAGAAAGAGCCGTGGTATATCGTTTGGTGAATTGGACGGACCTGGATCTCTGGAGGTGAATATGAAGTTTGGCGTAGCTCTTCCGCACATCGGCCATGACGCCAGCCCTCAAGCCATCATCGAGGTGGCGCAGAAAGCCGAGTCGCTGGGATTCGATTCCGTCTGGGCGCTTGACCGGCTTCTCTGGCCATTGCATCCGACCGCGAAATATCCGGGCAATCCCCGGGGCGAGCTCCCCGCCGTCATGCAGGTCGTGTATGAGCCTTTGACCGTTCTCACTTTTGCGGCGGCCCATACTCAGAGGGTGCGTCTTGGCACCAGCGTCCTCGTCGCCGCCTATCGCAGTCCGGTATTGGTGGCCAAGATGGCCGCGACTCTGGATCTGCTGTCTCACGGCCGCTTGATCCTGGGACTGGGCAGCGGCTGGAGCACGGACGAGTTCGCTGCGGTCAATCAGCCTATCGACGAGAGAGACGGCCGAACCGACGAGTTCATCAAGGCGCTGCGCGAACTCTGGAGGACAGGCGAGCCTCATTTTGAGGGAAAATATTACCGCGTCCCGCCGTCGATCTTCTTGCCGAGACCTCTTCAAGATCCCGGTCCCTCCATCTGGATCGGCGGCAACAGCAAGCGCGCAGTGCGCCGCGCCGCCGAGCTGGGGGACGGCTGGCATCCCACGAATCGCTTC
>JAHFAP010000316.1 GCA_023250495.1 Deltaproteobacteria bacterium
GGCCGATGCCCACGCCCAACGCGCAGCCCATCATGCCCAGCAGGAGATTTCCCTCGTGGTTGGAGAGATGGCTCCATTCGATCCGCTGGCCGCTCTGAGAGGTTACGACCAAATGGTCGGTCATCAGTGGAGCCATGAGCTCCAAGCATTCGTAACGGATCATATCGTGAAGTCCCCCGTAAAGAGGAGCGCCCCCGGCGTCCTGAGAGCATTCGCCGTGCGCACGGCGTTCTTTATTTTGGTTTCGAGGCCATCGCCGCGTTCGAGAAGCTGGTACGGAATACCCAAGGCCTCTAGAACCGGAACCTCATGCGCGCCTATCGTGGAGTAAAGAAAACTATTCCGCTGATCGGCGAGGCCGCCGAGGAAACCTATGACCAACAGGATCGGAACTCCTAACTGTTTCCCGACTGTGACGAGGGTGTAGCAGGAAACATAGACGCCGGTGCTTTCCATGTAGCACGCCGCCTGTTTCCCGCCCAGGACGGCGCCTGCCGCGATGGCCACCGCTTCAGATTCGCTGGCGACGGGCACGAGCTGAAAAGAGGGGTCCTCTCTCATCAGGGGAAGGATCTGGCTGAGGCGGCTTTCGGGCAGGTAGGTGAGGAAATTGATGCCCGCCTCGCGCAATCCGGTCACGATTCTTTGGGCAAGTTGTGGTTCCATACGCCTAGATATCACCGCCTTAGAGAAAAGGTCAACGAAGGATCAACCTCACGCCTCGGGAAGAAGCCCCGAGTTTTTTAACTCTTTGAATAGCGCTGCGCGGGCCTCATCAGGCATCGGCTTGGTGTCCCATTTGGGGAAGCGCTTGATGGCGAATCCTCTCATGCGGAAGACCTCCGTCAGCGCGCTGCGGCCATAGCGGCGTAGCGCTGCTCCCACCAGGCGCGCCGCCGTGTTCACGCGCCGCTGGACTTCGACGGCCTTTTCGTACTTTCGCTCGTTGAGGCTGTGCCACAGCTCGACGCAGAGCTCCGGGAGGAAGCTCGTCGGGGGATTGATCATCCCGGCCAGACCGAAGGGGACGAGGCCGAAGAGGTCCGCGTTGCCGGTGAAGACGGAAACGTCGGGAGGGAATAGTCTCACGTATTCAAGCAACGCGCCTGCGCCGTAAGCAACCTTGATGCCCCGGATCGCCGGGACCTCCTGCTTCATGCGCACGGCAAACTCCGGCGGGATCGAGATCCCCGAGTATTTGGGATTCTCATAAATGAAGATGGGGAGCGGCACCGCCTGCGCCACGGAGCGATAGTGAGAGATGATCTCATACTCCGTGTGGTCCGAGTAATAGTAAGGCGGCACCACCGCGACGGCGGTTGCGCCTTTGTCGGCGGCGTGCCGGGCCAGCTCTGTCGTGCTCTCCGCGTCCGCGGTGCCCACGTGGATCACCACGGGAAGACGGGCTCGCGCCTGATCGAGCGCGATCTCGGCGGCGCGCTTGCGCTCGGGCACCGACATGACCGGACCCTGGCCTGAAGAGCCGAGGACGAAGAGGCCCTGGACCGACGCCCGGAGGTAAAATTCCACGAGCTTCCTCATCATCGCTTCGTCCACCAAACCTTTTTCATCAAAAGGCGTGATCAGCGGCACCAAAACTCCCTGGATCATAAAAACCTCCTTAGCTATCAGCTCTTAGCTCTCAGCCTCAGCTACGCTTGAATCTCCGCGTCCGGTGCATCGACCCTTCAAGAATCTCCCAGGCAGCCCATCTTGCCCATCCGCCTCAAAGCCGTTTCACTCACCGTTCACGGACAGAGCCTTTGAGCCGGACGCCGGTGAAGCAATCGAGATGGACGATCTCGTCGGCGCGCTCGTGCGGGAGAACGCCTTTGGGACGCCCGCCTCGCGCGGCTGCTCCGATCGCCTCCCGCACGATGCGGCGGAGCATGATGACGCCCCGGTCAGCGCTGCCGAGATGCTCCTCACGGTCGCCGAGCAGTCCCTGCGTTCCCTGCGTCACGATGTCCTCCTGCCGGACGTTCCCCTTGTACGGCATGTATTTGCGGTGGTCATATTCCCTGATTTTCTCTCTGGGGACTTCGGTAGCGCGCATCCGCTCCAGCTTGGCGAAAAAATCCGGGTCGAGTCCGGTGTAGTAATTCACGGTGAAGATCGTGAAATGCTCATCGTCGTTCGGCGTCAAGAAGAGAATATGCTCGCAGTGGGAGCCCTCTTTCAGCAGTTTAGCCGCGTCAACTTTGGCATGGACGAATTCCGTGTCGCCGATCTGAATGATGCTTGGAAGACCAAGGCTCATGGTATCGACAACCTCACTCTCTGGAGTAGACCCGGGCTTTGTCATCACGACCTTCAGGCCGTAGTCGGTCTCCACCGGTTCAAACTCCGGCATGTCGTGGTAGCTGAAAAACTGATCTCCCCACGTCTGTTCTCCGTAGCCGCTGTGGCGATGGAGGACGCAGATGTGCGTTGGATCGGCGGAGTTTTCGTAGAAGTTGAACCAGTTGTAGTCGTTGTGGCGGATCGGCTCGATCTGTCTCTGCCCGCCGCGGTCGATGAGCGGCGAGTATTTTGGTAGGGGAGGGGGGTTGTCTCTGTCCGGCCCCATATAGGCGAAGATGAGGCCGCCTAACTCTCGCACGGGATACGAAAGGTGCTTGACCTTCTGGTGAAATGCGCTTCCCTTGGGCTCCGCGGGCTGCTCCAGGCAATTCCCGGAGACATCGAAGAGCCAACCGTGATAGGGACAGCGGATGCCTTTGTCCTCGATGTCGCCGTACTCAAGAGAGCTGCCCCGGTGAGAGCAGTGCAAACCGACCAGCCCGATGTTGCCTTTGAGGTCGCGGAACAGAACCAGCTCTTCGCCGAGGATCTTGAGACCCAGAGGAATGTCGCGCAGCTCTGAGGTAGTGGAGACGACCAGCCAGTAACGGCGGAACCACGTGCCTGCAGGGGTGCCGAGACCCACGTGAGCGAGATCAGCATTGGTGATTTCAAGCTCGCTCTTTCTGGCGTTGGCTTTCACGGTTATTCAACCTAATAGATGAGGGCTGACAGCTTTTTTGCTGATGGCT
>JAHFAP010000133.1 GCA_023250495.1 Deltaproteobacteria bacterium
CAAGCAGCTCGGATTGCCGATGATGGTATCGGAGAATACCTCGCCCTTTGGCACAGCATTTACCGTTTCCATCGACGGAGCTGCGAATGTCACCACAGGGATTTCCGCGGCTGACCGAGCTCAGACCATTTTAGCTGCCGTCGCTGATGATGCTCTGCCTGAGGACCTGGTCACTCCGGGCCATCTCTTCCCCCTCCGGGCGAGAAAAGGGGGCGTCTTAGTGCGCACCGGCCAGACCGAAGGTTCCGTGGACTTGGCGCGATTGGCCGGGCTCAAACCCGCTGGGGTGATCTGCGAGGTCATGAATGATGATGGCAGCATGGCCCGCCTGCCAGATATAGAGAAGTTCGCCGCCGAGCACGGGCTAAAAGTCGTTATCATTGCAGATCTCATCCAGTACCGGCTGCGCAATGACTGTCTGGTCTATCGGGTCGCCTCCGCTCACCTGCCGACGAGATTGGGAGGCGAGTTTCGGGCGGTGGTCTATAACACCCATGTGGATCAGAGCGAGCACCTGGCTCTGATCAAAGGGGAGATCGCCCCTCACGAAGAAACTCTGGTTCGGGTCCACTCCAAATACGTTCCCGGAGATGTCTTCGGTTTTGAATTTCTCAATACGGGCGCCGTGATCCAGCGCTCTATGGAGATGATCGCCAAGGAAGGCAAAGGGGTGATTTTATACCTGCAGACCGAGGGAAAGGAATTGCGGCCCGCGAGGATGACCTATCCAACTGTCGAAGGCAAGAGAAAGACCGATATCAACCCTTCTTTCGTCTATCAGGCTGACTTCAGGGAATTCGGAATCGGCGCTCAGATCTTGAGGGATTTAGGGGTGCGGAAAATGCGCCTGCTCACCAACAACCGGAGAAACCTTGTCGGACTGTCCGGCTATGGATTGGAGATCGCGGATCTGATTCCCCTCGCCTCGTAGGCTCCGCATAGCCGGGAGGTAGGGCGGAGCCAGTCGAAGCGGTGAACGATTAAGCGCGCAAGCCTTGAACGAAAATCAGTCGAAAGGGGTAAGCCATGCCCATCTACGAGTACCGCTGCCGCCGTTGTGATGGCAGCTTTGAGGAGCTTGTCCGCTCCGCCAGTGAATCAGTCGCCTGTCCCGAGTGCGCGAGCCCGGAGGTGGAGCGGCTGCTTTCGGTTTTCAGCTCGCCGGGAGATACGAGGGGTGCAGCAGGGGGAGGCGGGGGTTGTGGCTGCACGCCGCAGACGTGCGGCTGCCACTAACTTAAAGGATGAAGGATGAAAGCGGAAGGATGGAGGACGTCACACGTCACCTCTCGTTCTTTATGCAGCCTCTAGCGGGCTCAAATAACCGGCGAGGGCCGACTTCAACTCTTTAAGGGCCACCTCCACATTGGGAAAAAGCCTCTCTTCGACCAGTTCGTTGCGCACCCAGTAGTCTAAAGAGGGGGCTTCGGTAAAGTTGATGTCGAGCAATCTCTCGCCTATCGGCTCTCCCGTGATCAGTAGCCTCACCGAATAACCGGCGTCGATAAGCAGCGCGCGCGCGTCCGCGGGAAGCTGCAGGGCGTTCTTGATCTTGTCCAGTCCGTTCGCCGGATAGCTTCCCACGCCCAGGGAAAAGTAGCTCCATCCTAGCGGCGCCGCAGAAAACTCTTGCAAGATTCTGGGATTGATATCGACGACGTTTCGGACCGCCCGTTCCTGGCTGTAGTCTTTGAGCATCTCATAAACCCACTTCTCGATGATGCCTCGTTCGAGCGGGGGGGTCTTTTCGCGCTCCTTGACCGGCCCCCGGTCGATCCACCACTTGAGCTCTTCCACGGGCGGGGTTTTTTCGTCAGCCATAATCTTTAAGAATTTTAGATTTTCGATTTTAGACTTCGTCGTGAGCCTTCGGCCCGAGCTCAGGCCGAGGGCTCAGTCGAACGATTGAATCCAAAACGGTTCGACTCTGCTCACCGTCCTGAGCCCGCCGAAGGATCGGCAATCCCAAATGTAAAATCGAACCCCTCGCCTCATATTTTAAACTCATCTAGCGTACTGGGAGCGAAGAGACTTTTCAACTCCAGCCGGCTCTTGATGAGACCTTGCTCGTGGGCGTATTGCACGAGAGTCTCCAGCACGTGGCGGTTGGCCTCTAGTCCATAAGGCCAAAGCTCCTCTCCAAAGAGTTCTCTCTCCTCTTCCATCCCGGCGATCGACCAGGCGAGCATGTATTTAAGCGCGGAGAATTCGTACATCGCCTCCTGGCAGATACTCTTGGACTCGGCAAAGGCCTTGCACAAGCTCTGGGCCACCCAGAGATTTTTCTCGTAGAAATCTTCTCTTAGGGCGACGGTATGCATGACCGGGAAGATTTTTGTGCGCCGGTAGTAGTCCCTCTCCACCTCCGGGAAATTGGGGATGAGTCTTCGGACCTTTGGAGAGCGGCGCACGAAAGGGGACGGCATATGGGCCGATATCATCGCGTCGATCTCTCCTCGCTCCAGCATGGAAGAGAGCGTTTGGTCGGGGCCGATCGGCCGGATGTCGAGGCTTTTCGGCAGGTCGTGCTTGATTTTGTCCTCGCGGCCGGGATGCTCCTCCCCTCCGGTAAACCATTTCATCTGCTCAGGCTTCACCCCGTACTCGTGCTGCAAGATTCCCCGCGCCCAGATCGCCATCGTGATCTGGTATTCGGGGACGCCCACCCGCTTGCCGGCGAGGTCTTTGGGCTCCTTGATGCCCGATGCTGTGTTGATGTAGACGCAGGAGTGGCGAAAGGCGCGCGAGGGAAAGACCGGTATAGCAATGAGCTTGGGAAAGCCCTTCTCTCGCGCCATGAGGTAAGAGCCCATGGAAAGCTCGGCGGCGTCGAACTCCTGGTAGCGAAGCATGCGCCAGAAGGTCTCCTCGACCCGAAGAGGCAGATAGGTCAACTCCACGCCTTCGACTTGAACCCTGCCGTCCTGAAGGGCTCGAGTGCGGTCATAATCCCAGCAGGCCAACGTGAGATGGATTTTTCCCATTGTTGTTCTCCTCGCATCAATCGGGTCAACTCAGCTCGCGATCCTTCAGTTTTTTGTTTTGATTCCAGCGAGAAATTGAGAGGCGCCAATGACGAATTGCTCCCCATCGCCTTGAAGCACTAAAGCTGGCTCGCCAGAGGCTAGAGTCGTCCGACTTAGAACCGTATAGGGCTTGCCACGGAACTCGACCTGCTGCCCTATAGCAAAGCGCTTGAGGTGCAGGTGATCTGGAAGCGGCTCAATCTTCTCCATCGTCGGATGCTTCATATCATATCGCAGAGCAAAGCTGAAATCCGAAGAAGGCAACAGGCGAGAGGCAATAGAAAAGCTGTAGGGGCGGTTCGCGAACCGCCCCTACAGCGCTAAGAATTGACAACCCTATACCCTGAGATTAGAGTCTCAACTCCATGGGAGAAAATAAGATGCGTATCGCCGTCATGGGCGCAGGCGCCGTGGGCGGCTATTTCGGCGCGCGGCTCGCAGCCGCAGGGCAGAACGTCGCCTTCATCGCGCGCGGAAGGCACCTCGAGGCGATGCGCAAAGAGGGTCTGAAAGTAAAAAGCATTCACGGCGACCTTCATATTCGGTCTCTCTTTACCTCCGACCCTGAGGACATTGGCCCCGTGGATCTCATCCTCTTTTGCGTGAAGTCCTACGACACCGAGGAGGCGGCCGCGAAGTTGGCGCCTATGGTGGGCGAGAAAACAGTCATTCTCTCTTTGCAAAACGGCGTCGATAACCCGGACAAGATCGCCGCGCTTTGGAGTAAAGCTCGGACCTTGGCGGGAGTTGTCTATCTCGGAGCGCTCGTTTCAGCGCCTGGAGTCATCGAACACAGCGCAGGAGGGCGGATCGTCCTGGGCGACCTGGATGGAGAAGCAAGCGGAGGCGCAAAGCGCGCCCAGCAGATCTTCTCTGATGCGCAAATTCCCTGCGCGGTCAGCGCGGAGATCCGCAAGGTCATGTGGGCGAAGCTCGTCTGGAATGCTCCCTTTTGCGCTCTCTCTTGTCTCGCACGGGCGACGGTTAAAGAGATTGTCGAATCGGATTCTTTGCGGAAGCTTGCCGCGGATTGCATGGACGAGGTCAAGGAAGCGGCCCGTTGTGCGGGCCTAGAGCTGGGATCATCGATCGTTGAAGAGACATTCAACTTCTCGCGCGGTCTGGGAGACTTTAAGCCGTCCATGCTCCAAGACCTGGAAGCGGGGAAACCGCTCGAGTACGAAGCCTTAAACGGGATCATCGTCAGTTTGTTGAGTCGCGAGGGAAAGAAGGCCCCCATTAACGAAACCTGTTACGCGGTCCTGAAATTTCTCGATCATAAGATTCGAGCCGGGAGGGTCAAATAGGTTTTTCGAGCGATGAGAAATTGCATGTGGTTACTTTCGGTCTTGTTTTTTCTTGTGTTTGGTTTGGCCGACGCCTGGTCTCAGGAAAATAGCAGCGACCTTATGGAGAGAGGTCAGTATATCTTTTCGTTGGCCGGCGGCTGCGCCTGCCACTCCCCGCCGAAGGGGACTCCGTACGCGGGCGGCCGCGAGTTTCCGATTCCCATGGGAAAAGTTTACTCGACCAATCTGACTGCGGATAAAGAAACGGGTCTTGGCGGCTGGTCGGAGAAACAGATCCACGATGCGATGGTCAGGGGGATTCGTCCGAACGGCGAGAGCCTTATACCGGCAATGCCCTACGAGGCATATTCCGGCATGGCGGAAGAAGATCTCAAAGCCCTGGTCGCTTACTTGAGAACTCTCAAGCCGGTGCGTAAAGAGAACCTCTGGCCGCCAGCTCACGTTCGTTTTTTTCGTCCCCTGGTCACGCCTATATGGCTAAAACTGTTCGGTCGCTTTTATGATCCCCCTGCCAGAGCCCCCGGGAGCGGTATCGAACGCGGACGCTATCTGGTGGAGTATGTCTCTCTTTGCGGCGACTGCCATACGCCGAAAAACTTTTTGGGGGTGGCGCAGCGATCTCTTTACCTGGCAGGCGCTAAGAAGGGACCTTTAGGCGCAGAGGTCGCAAACATCACTCCGGATAAAGAAACCGGCATCGGAGAGTGGAGCCGCAACGACATCGCTGAGCTCCTTCTCACCGGAACCAAGCCGGACTTAGATAACGTCCAGGGCCTCATGGCCGAGGTGATCGAGGGGGGCTACAAAAACATGAAGCGGGAAGATGCGCTGGCGATTGCGGACTATGTAAAATCCGTCCGGCCGATTAAGAATAAGATCAAGTAGTTTTTTTGTAAGGAGGTCGCATGGCCGGAAGATTTCGAATCATAGATGGCGACGGGCATCTACTGGACGGCCCCGACCTCGTTTATCGGCGCTACTTGCCGGAACAATACCGCAACCGGAGCGGCCCTTTTTTCCCTCAGTTCGGCTGGGATATTCGCCTGGGCGCAGTCGCGGTCATGATGCCGACTTACGTGAGCCCGGGGTTGGAGCTCGGCCAGCCGCAGTTTGACCCGATTTATGCCGAGGCCCAGGAGCTGGGAGTGCCAGTGGCGTTTCATGCGACGGCCCAGGTTTCCCAGGGTACTGTGCGATTTCACAAGTACCTTGGCGTCCACATGGTCTCGCACCCCTTTGAGCAGATGATTTCGATCATCTCGATCATTGCGAACGGCGTGCTCGACCGCTTTCCCAAGCTCAAAGTAGCTTTCCTCGAGGCCGGCATCGGCTGGGTGCCCTATTGGATGGACCGCTTCGATGAGAAATATCACAAACGGAAAGCCGAAATGACGGCGCTCAAGATGTTGCCGAGTGATTACATCAAAGCCAATCGCTGTTTCTTCACCTGCGAGGGAGAGGAATCGGCTCTGCCCTTCATGATTGAACGGTTCGGCGATGACTGCATCCTCTACGCCTCGGACTATCCACATTGGGACACCGATTGGCCCAACACGGCCAAACTCATCATAGAGCGGAAGGACGTGACCGAGAAAACGAAGGAAAAAATTCTCGGCTTGAACGCTCTGTCTTTCTACCGCTTGGAGTGAAGTTGTGAGGAACTATGGAAGCTAATATGCCTCAGCGATGGCGCGAGCTGTTCTTCGTCTCGATATTGTTGGCCGCCTTGTCTGCGATCTCCGAAGGGGCCGAACAGACAGGTTTTCCCAAGCCTGAAAAGAGCCACTTGGAGGTGGCCATCGCCGCATGGGGATCGACGAACCTTCCTCTGGTGTTGGCGCATGAGGCAGGCTACTTTGCCAAGTATGGCCTCAAGGTATCCATCAATCAGGTCAGCGCCAGCGCGTCGGTTCAAGGTGTGATTTCGGGCAGTATCGACATCTATCAGGGTGGGGCCGCGGCTATCGCCGCAAATCTGGCAGGGGCAGACATTATCTACGTTGCCGCGGGTGTGGACCGGAGCTCGCTCATCTTGTTCGGGCAGAAAGGACTGACTACTTTTGAGAGCCTGCGCGGTAAATCGATTGCGACGACCTCTCCTGGCGCTTTTGGGGAGATCGCCGTCCGCATGACTGCGAGGAAACACGGCATGGAGGTCGGCAAAGACCTCAAGCTTCTCTATCATCGCAGCACTCCGGAGGCGCTGGCGACTTTTCTCGTGGGAAATGCTGACGGTCTCATCATTACACCGCCCCAGACCGAGTTGGCTAAGAAACAAGGCTACCCGGTGATTATTGACTATTACAAGGACGGATTGAAAATTATCGGCCCCGGCACAGCCGTGACCAGGGAATTCTCGCAAAAGTACCCGAATGCGCTTAAGGCGTATCTCATGGCTCAACTGGATGGGGTGAAAAGGGCCATTGAAGATGAAGAGTTCGCCAAGAAGATCGACTCCAAGTATACAAGAATTTCCGACCCGAAGATCCTGGATGAAAATTATCAGCAAGGCTTGAGGGTTTGGAACAAAGATATGACCGTGGATCCCGCCGCGATCCGGGTCGTGCTGGAGGATTCCTCCGACCCGAAGGCCAAGAGCGCCGACCCAAAAAGATTCTATGACAACTCGATCATCGAGGCCGTCAACCGAGATTACGCCTCTAAATTATTTCCGGGAATAGTGAAGTAGGGATGAAAAATAGGTCGGTCGTGGAGCCCCATCGCCTCCTAATCGACCGCGAAAAGGTGCCATTCCCCCGGCACTCCCTTGAGAGTGTGAAGGCCTCGGTCATCGAACGAGATGCCGGAGCCGACGACCAAGTCTTTCACGGTGCTTGAGACCAGGACTTCACCGGGCTTCGCCATGGCGGCGACACGGCTGCCGATATGCACGGCGATGCCACCGACCTTGTCCCCCACCGCCTCGCACTCACCGCTATGGAGTCCGGCCCTGATCTCGATTCCGAGCGAACGCACCTCCCGGCAGATGCTTACGGCGCAGCGGATCGCCCGAGCCGGCCCGTCAAACGTCGCCAGGAAGCCATCGCCCGCGGTGTCCACCTCCCGGCCACGGAACCGGACCAGTTCCCGCCGCACGATGGCATGGTGCTGCTCAAGCAGCTCGCGCCAACCCCGATCCCCCAACTCGGCCGCCCGTTGCGTGGACCCGACGATGTCGGTGAAGAGAACCGTCGCTAAAATGCGGTCGGGTTCGGGCCCGCGGCGGATTCCCGTGAGAAATTCTTCGATCTCGTCGAGAAGTGTGTCCGCGTCCCCCGCATAGGGAGTATGATCCACTCCAGGCAACTCGATCAGCTTGGCGCCGGGGATACACTGGGCCATGTAACGCGACTGCTGAACGGGCGTGAGCCGGTCACCAGTGCGGTGGAGGATCAGCGTCGGCACACGGATCGCCGAGAGGACGTGCCGGACGTCGATCTCCATGTTCATCCGCATCACGGCGATCGCCGCGCCGGGACTCGCCGCAAGCCGCAGGTAGGTCGCCCGCCACTGTTTGTATGCTTCGTCGCCCAACAGGCTCGGGGTCCAGATCTCCATCGCGACGGGCCCACCCCAGTCCCGCTCGAAGGTCTCAAGAATGCCCCGCATCCTCTCCTGGGTGATGCCGAACGGATGGTCAGGAGCCCACGCCCTCCTCGCATACGAGCCATAGAGGACAAGTGCGGAAGTTCGCTCCGGGTGCGTGGCGCCGAAGAGGAGGGACATGGGACCGCCTTCCGAGATCCCGACGAGGGCAGCGCGTTCCGAGCCGACCGCGTCCATCACGGTCCTGACGTCGTCCATCCGCTGCTCGAGCGTCGGAATCGCGACCCGATCAGAGAGTCCGGTCCCGCGCTTGTCGAAGCGGATCAGCCTGGAGAAGGATGCCAGACGCCGAAAGAACCTCGCCGCACGCGGCTGCTCCCATTCGTATTCCAGGTGGGAGACAAACCCGGGCACCCAGACGAGGTCGATGGGGCCCTCTCCGAGCATCTGGTAGGCTATGTGGACGTCGCTGCTCTTGATGTATTTTGTCTTAGGCAGGTCAGTCATGGCCGCTCTTCTCCTTAGCAGTAGCTTAAAGACTTCTAATCCGCATACCGGATCGGGTCTTTAACCCCTGCCTCTCTAAATCCCTTCAACCTCAGTTGACAGCTATCGCAGAGGCCGCAGGCTAATCCCTCTGCTGACGGATCGTAGCAGCTCCAGGTGAGCGAATAATCCAGTCCCAACTCCAGACCTTTTTTGATAATCTCCGCCTTCGTCAGTCGGATGAGCGGCGTGTGGATTTTTATTTGGGATTTTCCTTCCACTCCAGCCTTTGTTGCGAGATTGGCCGTCTTTTCAAAAGCCCGG
>JAHFAP010000134.1 GCA_023250495.1 Deltaproteobacteria bacterium
TTACAAAACCAACAAGGAGGCGAGCCTCAAGACCATTTCCAGGCTCATGAAGACCGAGGACTCGGAGGCTTTGGAGGAGGCTTACAACGCTTACGCCGTCAAATTCATGGCCCGGGTTCCATACCCGACAGTCAAGGGAGTAGAGGCGATCCTGGATGACCTGGCGAAGACCAATCCGAAGGCCAAGGGCGTCGATCCCCGAAGGTTTATCGAGCCGCGCTTCTTAAAGGAGCTCGAAGAGAGCGGCTTCGTCAGCCAGCTCTACGGCAGATAGGGAAGATAGAAGATGGAGGATGGAAGATGGAAGATCGATTTTCAATCTTCGATCCTCTGATGGACATGTAGCGAGGTGATCCATGTCAGTCCATACTTTGCTTGGTGAACGCGCGCTGCCGCCAAAGGAATTCTGTCAGCTCCTCATGAGCGAGGTCAAGGAGCGGCATGCGCGGCTGCATCATCCATTTTACTTCGCCCTTTACGACGGCAAGCTCAGCCTGGACGAGATACGGGTCTGGGCGAAAGAGGCGTGGGGGATTTTTTGCATGAACGTGGCGATCAATACGGCCAAACTTGTCCGCTGCCAGCTCTCCGGCATCCACGATCCGGAGATCCAGAAGGAGTTTGTGGACATCATCATGTCCGAGGTCGGTTACGAATATTTCCAGGGGAGCCCGCGACCTGTGCCGGGTCACAGAGCCCTTTTCTTACGCTTCGGCGAGGCGATTGGAATCCCAATGGCGGAACTTGAGCGGTGCGAGAGCGAGAACGATTTTCTGCCGACCACTGTGATTGCCCGCACCGCCTGGCTCGATATCGCGCTGAGGAGCGGCAGCATCTTAGAGCAGGTCGCTTCGACCAATTGCTGCAACGAGTATTCCAACCAGCTCACCGGCGGCCGGTTCTTCCGCGCGTTCCAAGAACACTACGGTCTCAAGGAGCGTGACATCGAGTTCTTCGCCGAGCACGGCATCGCCGACACGGAGCACAGCAACGTCGGCTATGAGCTAGTGGAGAAGTTCGCGACCACGAAGGAAATGCAAATCAAAGTGCTGAAGGCTTTGAGGAAAGGTTTGGGGATCTGGTGGGCCGTGACCGATGGCGTGGCGCGGGAGTGCCAGAGGCTCAGGTAGATCGCGAGGGCATCCATGATCGAGTTCGAGGGCAAACAGATCCCGACGACGCTGCCGGAGGTGGTCGACCCCAAGCGCACGATCCTGCTCGTCTGGGATATGCAGAACGACCAGGCCGGGGCATCCTTCAATAAAGATCAGTTTTTGCGAACGACCCCGCCGCTGATTCGCGCGGCCAAGAAGGCAGACGTCAGGGTCGTTTACACCCAGGCCACGCCCTATCTCTGGAAGGACGAGTCCCCGGCGTTTATCCGCAGGGCGATAAAGGACCAGAGCGTCGATCATCCGGGCAAGCTCAAGCCGCGTCGCCTGCGCGAGAGTTTCGGCTGGCAGTTGATCGAGCCGTTCAAGCCAGAAGCGGACGACGTCGTTTTCGATAAGCGGCGGCCGACGGTGTTTATCGGAACGGAGTTCGAGTCGCTCATGACCAACCGGGGCGCGACCACGGTGGTCATGGTCGGATGCACCACGGACGGCGGGGTAGAGGGGACTGTGAGGGACGGCGCCAATCGCGGCTACTTCATGGTCGTGGTTCGGGACTGCGTCGGGACGAGAACCGAGAGCGGACATCTCGATGCCCTAAAAAGAATGGAACGCTTCGGTGATATCGTGGACTCGACCGAGCTGATCAAGATCTGGGAGAGCTACGCTACAGGCTGAGTGGCAATGGATTTCCTTTCTACGTACCACCTCAAGCGCTGGGTGGAAGAGAACAAAAATCTTTTCTCGCCCCCGTATAAGACCAACCGCCTTCTCGTCCATCACAAAGATTTTCTCGTCATGATATTGCGCGGACCCAACGTCCGGCTCGACTTCCACGTCGATCCGGGAGATGAGTTCTTTTACCAGATCGAGGGTGACATGGAGCTTCACCTCAAGCCTGCCGGTGAGAAGAGAGAGATCGTCAACATTCGCCAGGGCGAGATCTTTCTCTGCCCCGGTAGTGTTCCGCACTCACCAAGGCGGCCCGACAACACTTGGGGCCTCGTCATCGAGCGCACACGAAAGCCGGAGGAGAACGAAGAGTTCGTCTGGTTTTGCGAGAAATGCGACGAGAAGGTTTTGTCCCGAACCGTCGTTCAAGGCGAGGTCGGCCAGCAGGTAACCAAGGTCTATGAAGCCTTCAATGCCGACCCTGCCATTCGTACCTGCAAATCCTGCGGCTATGTCTTCCCGACTACTCCGGTGGCCGAGCGGCTCGGCTTTCTCCAGCCGAAGTAGGTTACGGTCCCACTTGATCCATGTGCCGTCGCCCTTCGACAAGCCTGTCCTGAGCACCGTTCGTTCCTTCGACAAAGCTCAGGACGAACGGTGAGTCGAAGGGCTCAGGGCGAACGGGGGGCTCCGATACCGAACCCGTTCGTGGTGAGCTTTGTCGAACCATGAACGGGCTCTTACGCAGTCGGGAGGAGTGGCCGGTCTGTCGCAGCTTTGCTAAGATATTGCGCGATGGAATCCACGTCTGCTCCCACGCCTGATCTCGCCAGTCTGACGGATGAAGAGCTCCTCCGGATGCGGATTTGTGACTTGAAGCTTCAAATTTCCGGAACCGAACTTGAGTCGCGCGTAGAGACCTTCCAGCGCGAAGTGGACGAAAGAGGAGTCGCCTTCAAACCCGTCTGTTACCTCGGGGACGAGTGGTTCTGCCCCGATGGCGCCGCGACCATCGCCATCCCGTTTTACCTGGCCCATCCTCGACTGAAAAAACTGGAGGAGAAGATGATGATGGAAGTGGAAGGGGGGACGGAAGCGTGGTGCATGGGCCTGCTGCGCCACGAGATGGGGCACGTGCTGAATCACGCCTATCTGCTGGCGAAAGATCCGGAATGGCAGAAAATTTTCGGACCGCCGTCGCTGGAATATTCCGAGAGCTTCCGCGCGCGGCCTTACAGCAAGCGATTCGTTCGCCACCTGGATGGCTGGTATGCGCAGAGCCACCCCGAGGAGGACTTTGCCGAAACGGTAGCCATCTGGCTTACGCCGGGATTGGATTGGAAGCAGCAGTATCAGGGTTGGAAGGCGCTGGAAAAACTCGAATACGTGGACCGGTTGATGGGCAAGCTCGCCGGTCAGCGGCCGCTGGTTTTGTCGCGCAGCAAGATGAGCGAGGCCTCGCGGCTCCGATCACGGCTGGAGGCCTACTACAAAAGACGGCGGCGGCTCTACGCGCAGGATTTTCCCGATTTTTTCGACACCGACCTGCGAAAACTCTTTGCCGACTCTGCCGCCGCCCCTGACGCCGAGCGGGCCGCCGCCTTCTTGAGACGAACCGGAAAACCGATACTGAATGCCGTTTCAGCCTGGACCGGCGAGCCCAAGTTCACGGTGAATCGCCTTTTGCGCGCGTTAACCGAGCGCTGCGCCGCATTGGATTTGAGACTCCGATCGGATTCCGCGGGTCTGGAGATCGCCGTCTACCTGGCGACACTGGCTTCCCATTACCGCTTAACCGGAAAGTTTAAGAAAATATAAAGCTCATAGGATCATGGCCGGCGCGAGGCGAAAATACAAAGTCTTGGTGCTCTTCGATTCGGCGGGGACGCCTCCGGCGGACCAGGACTTCAGTCGCGAGCTCAAGACCGCAGACTGGGCCGCGGAGGCCCATGTCATCGACGCGCTCAAAAAGCTCGGACACGAGGCGCGAATGATCGGCGTCTATGACGAACCGGGTCTGATCATCGACGAGGTCAAGGCTCATCCTCCCGATGTAGTCTTCAACCTCACCGAGCATTTTAACGCCCGCTCGGCCTACGATCGCAACGTGGCCGGACTTCTGGAGATGATGGATGTTCGCTATACCGGCTCCGGATCTACAGGACTCACGCTTTGCAAAAATAAGGGGATGGCGAAGGAGATTCTCGCCTACCATCGGATTCGTGTGCCGGACTCTACCGTCTTCCCGCCGGGCTCCACCGTCAGAAGGCCCAAGCGGCTTACGTTCCCTCTTTTCATCAAACCCCTCGAAGAAGAGGCGTCCTATGGGATTTCGCAGGATTCGTTCGTCGAGAACGATCAGGCCTTCGAAGAACGGGTCCGCTTCATCCACGAGCGGATGAACCAGGAAGCGTTGGCTGAGGAATATATCGACGGGCGGGAGCTTTACGTCAGCATACTGGGGAACGGTCGCTTACAGGTCTTTCCCTTTCGCGAGGTCATCTTCTCTGAGATTCCCGAAGGGCGGCCGCGTTTTTCCACTTTTAGGGCTAAGTGGGACGACGCCTATCGGAAGAGATGGGGAATCCAAAACATTTTCGCCGAGGGGCTCCCGAATGGGACGGCTCAACGCATCGCCAACATCTGCAAAAAGGTTTACCGGGCGCTGCGGATACGGGGGTACGGCCGGATCGACCTCCGGGTAACGCCCGAAGGGGAGATTGTGATCCTCGAGGCCAACCCCAATCCCAATCTGGATCGCGACGATGAGTTCGCCCAATCCGCGATGAAGGCGGGGCTTACTTATGAGGCCTTGATCCAGCGAATTTTGCGCTTGGCGTTTATGGAGCCGTTTTGATCTGTCGAAAAACTTCCTTCCACATCCTGCCTAACGTGTAGACAAGCTCCCTTCCCATCAGGGTTTTGTCAGGGCCGGTATTGTGTGGTAGTGTCTGCGCCGGTCCGCGAACTCTAACGTGTAGGCAAAGATCATGGGCAGGAAATTTGGGTTTCTCGCGAGCGTCTTCGCGCTGTGCCTATGCGCAGCCGCAGCTCAAGCGCAGCCCATTGCTGTCAGGCTCAGCTACAGCGCTCCCAGCGGCTCAAACTCTCCGGCGTGGCTGGCCAAGGAGCTTGGCCTCTTCGATCGTCACGGGCTTCAGGTCAGCATGATCTACATCGGAGGCGGAACTCGTCCGGTCTCGGTGATGCTGGCAGGAGAAACCGAGTTTACCATTGTGACCGGTCCGCCGTCTGTGTTGGCGAAGCTGAGCGGGGGAGAGACGGTCATCCTCGCTACTTTTATCAACGGCCTGACCACCTCGATCCTCGCTCGCCCGGAGATCCGGCAGCCAAGTGACCTGCGCGGCAAGCGAATGGGAATCAGCCGCTTCGGAGTGATCGGCGACTTCGCCACCAGGATCGCGCTTAGGCGGTGGGGCCTGACGCCGTTCAAGGACGTGACCATCATCCAGATGGGCGGGCTGCCCGAGGTCTTCGCGGCTTTGAAGTCGGGCGCGGTGCATGCCGCCGCGTTCTCGCCTCCTCTATCCACCGAGGCCAAACGCCAGGGGATGGTCGAGCTTCTCGACTTCTCTGGAGGCGATATAGAATTCGCCAACACGGGGCTGGTCGGCACCTCCCGATACGTGAGCCAGCATGCGGACGCCGCCCGCCGGGTCGTGCGCGCGATCGTCGAGGGGATCTGGGCCTTCAAAGGCAACCGCGAGACCGCGGTCCGCGCCATTGAGAAGTACACCCGCGTGGCGGACCGGAATGTCCTGGAGGAGACGTATCGCATCTACAGAAGGGATCTCAAGAGCGCCCCGCGGACGACCGACGGAGCGGTGCGCCGGGTTCTGGAGGGATTTATGGATGACGATCCGCGGGCGCGCACGGCGAATCCGGCGGATTTCTACAATACGCGCTTCATCGACGAGCTGGAGCAGACAGGATTCATGAAGGAGCTTGCGGCTCGCTCCCCGATGCCCTTCGCTGATGACCCATGTTCGCCGTCAAGCAACTCTTGAAGGGCCTGATCCTGCCTCCGATGCCGTGGATTCTTTTGCTGATCCTGGTGGCGGTTTTTTGGCCGCGGCGGTGGGCCAGAAAGCTGCTGTTTGCGACCATCTGCCTGGTCGTCATCGCGCACAGCGGGAGCTTCGACCGGCTGCTGCGCTATCCTCTCGAGTCGCGCTACGCGCCGCTCATTGATCCGCGAGCAGCCGAGCCCTACGATGCGATCGTCGTGCTGATGAGCGCGGCGATCCCCGCAGGAGGAATGGCCCCTTTCCCGACGATTGACGAGAGCATGTTCCGGCGCTTGGACGAGGCCTGGCGGCTCTACCGGGTCCGTCCCAAACCGATCATCGTCTCCGGCGGGCACGTGGATCCGTTCACCCCTCCGAGAAACGAGAACCAAATCGCCCGCGACTATTTGATTCTTTGGGGAGTCCCGCGGACGCAGGTGATTCCCGAACCCGACTCGCGCGACACCTTCGAGAGCGCGGTTCAGGTGCGAAAGATCCTGCAACAGAGAGGGTGGAAGCGCTATCTGCTGGTCACCTCAGCCGTTCACATGCCTCGGAGCATACTCGCGTTTGGATCCGTCGCGCCCGAGCCGATCGCCGCGCCCGGAGACTTCACCGTCGCCGAGCAGCGCTTCAGTCCCCTCAACTTTTCTCCGAGCGAGGATGCCGGCCGAAGAGTGTTCGCCGCCGTGTACGAGTACATCGGTCTCGCCAATTATTATTGGCGCGCGCACCAATGGAGAAAGGATGAGGGATGACATAGGAAAGCTAGTGTGGTGTCCCATAAATAGTCTTACAGAGTCTGTTCGCCCTGAGCACGTCGAAGGGCGAGATATTTTAGCGGATTCCGTTCATGGTTCGACAAGCTCACCACAAACGGAATGTCAATGTAATTGTGGGACACTACACTAACGCTGATAAAGCATGCTGACGAAGCCGTTCTTCTCGATCTCTCTCAGACGAATCGAGTCGATGGACTGGTCCGCCTTGCCGTCTTTGGCCCTCGGGTCCCTTTGCCCCACCCAGTTGAAATGAAAGCGCAGTCAAAAGGCAGACGAAGAAAAAGCGGGTTTTGGTTTCGCGCATCGCCACTTCTACCTCGGCATGTCGCCGAGAAGAAACTCGGTGAGCACGCGATTAAACTCCTCAACTTCTTCGATTTGCGGCTCATGGGCGGAACGCATAAAATGGTGAATCTCAGAGCCAGGAATGATTTTTTGCAACCTAACGTCCCAATCTTTTTGGTTCAAACGATCATGTTCGCAGGAGACGATCAGCAGGGGAATCCGAAGGGCGGAGAGTTTTTTGACGAACTCTTCCATATTCGAACGGCTCTCGTAGCCGGGCCTGCGCAGCCTTGCGGCGGACAGCGCTTCCCAAGCTCCAGGGACGAGGGACCGCTCGTAGCGCTCGCGGACATACGCTTCGGACAGCCATTTTTGGTCGTGGAAGAGCAGCTCCATGAGTCTCCTCATGTTCTCGATCGTGGGCGTGTAGAACTCCATTAGGGCCTGCGAATCGGTTTTAAAGATCCCGGCGTTGCCGCAGATCGTGGCCATTTTGTGAATCTGAAAGGGCGGAGGATCCATGACCGCCGCCCTGAGAATGGTCCCGCCGCCGGTGGAGCTTCCGACGAGGAATGCTTGGAAAATTCCAACCGCCTCGAGAAATCTCTGAATATGTCTGATCCTGAAGCCCGCCGGATCCGAGAAGCTGTAGATTTTGTCCGTGTCGCCGAAGCCGAGCATGTCCGGGGCGACGACGTGAAAATTTCTGGCCAGCGGACCGATATTCGCCCTCCACGTTACCTCCGCGGAGGCGCCGTACTCACCGCCGTGGAGCAGGACGAGATGCGGGCCCAGTCCGGCCTCGAGGTAGTGGGTGCGAATGTCTCCGACAGATATAGTGCGATGCTGGTACAACGGGCAGCCCTATCTCGCGTGTCGGACTTCTTTAGAGAAAATTTTGTCCTCCATCGACGGAGACGGTCTGGCCGGTCATGAAGTCGCTGAGCGGAGAGGCCAAGAATAACATTATACCGACGAGGTCTTCGGGCTTCTGCAGCCGCTTGAGCGTCCGGCCCTGCACCGAGGCCTGCCGCATGCGGATGATCTCTTCCGTAGGATTCTCTTCGGAGAGAGTTGAGCCTGGCGCGATGCAATTGACCTGAATGTTGTGATCTCCGACCTCGCGCGCCAGCGTCCGCGTGAAGCCGATCACTCCGGCCTTCGAGGTCACGTAGTGAATCCGACCGGCGCTGCCGGAGAGGACCGTTCCTGAAGAGATGTTGATGATCTTTCCGGATTTTTGCGCGCGCATGGTCGGGAGGACGGCGCGCGAGCAGAAAAACAGCCCTTTGACGTTGACCGCCATCATCCGGTCCCACTCCGTGGGGTCGATGGACTCGATGCCGCCCCGGTTCATGGGAATCGTCGCGAAGATGGCGGCGTTGTTGACGAGAACATCAATCCGTCCGAAGCGCTCAAGAACCGCCCTGGCCATTTGCTTGGTGGATTCCTGGTCCGCGACGTCTACTCGAACCGCCAGAGACTTGCCTTCCGTTTTCCCGCTTACCTGGGCGGCTACTTGCTCGGCCGCCGGTCCATCGATGTCCGCGGGGACAACGCGGGCTCCGGCCTGGCCGAAAGCCAGGCAGTAGGCCTTGCCGATGCCGTGTCCGCCGCCGGTCACGATCACCACTTTGTCTTTTAGTCCTTCGATCATCTCTATCTCCTCGCTGACCAATTTTGATCGCACAATAGAGTTTCGCTGTTGGGCTGTCAAGGAGAGCGCAAGGCCTGGTT
>JAHFAP010000317.1 GCA_023250495.1 Deltaproteobacteria bacterium
AAAAAGATCGTACTCGATGGCGGCGTCGAGAATTCGGCTGTTGCCGAAGTCTCCCAGCAGGCGCATCAGAGGGCGCGGTGAGAGAGCCTTTTTCGGGTTTGCTGGCCGGCTCATGTTCAAGAGCTATAAAGCCCTTCTTTGTGGACGAACTGATAGACGCCCTCGAAGAACCAGGCGAAGTAGGCTGTGCCCATGCGCAGGCAGTATTCCAGGCTGAACCCCGGGCGGGTCTCGGCGCGTCCTTCTTCGAGCATCTTTCTCAGCACCATCCAGTCCAGACCCGCGTGCGCCATCACGCCGTCGTGTTCTTCGAGATCCGCTTCGGCGTGCACGCGGAAGTAAACGATCTTTTCCTCAGGGATCTTGTAGGCCTTTCTGAGCGCGCCGCCAAAAAACTTGGCCCAATGCCCCACCGCCTCTTCCACGCAGAATGAAGCCCACCATTCAGCCATGGTGCCTTCGTAGAGCACGCCGCGATAGTATTCCAGGAACGCGCGGCACTCGGGGAGCATCTCGTACTCGATCATGTCGTCGTCTTTCAGGCCGAAGTTTCTCCCTTGCTCCAAAACGATTCTGATGTGTCCCGGCGGCGTAGGGTGAATCATTTCGTCCGCGACATGGTTGGCGAAGTGCTTCTGCAATTCGGGATGGCGCTTGAAGAACGGAAGGTGGCGTTGATAGGCGACGCCGTGGAAGTTGTTGATTTCGGCCACAAAGCCGTACCAGTTCTGCCAAAAGACTTTGATCGCCTCCATGGGCAAAGTTCCTCTGCCCAACTCGGTGTGAAACCGGCCTTTGAAAAGCCAGCGGTCCGCCAGTCCCATCAGATACTTTTTCAGCTCCGCGACGACCGCGTCTGCCTCCTGCGGCGACAATTTTTTGCCAGTGTAATCTTTGCTCATATCTTTCTCCTTCTCCAAATAGGCGAGAGGCAAGAGGCAACAGGCGAGAGTTTCTAAATCGATCCGAGACTCTTCGCGTTGCTCAGAGTGACAGTCGAAGGATTCAGGTTGATGTCATCCTGAGCGAAGCGAAGGATCTCTCTTACTCACGCCTACCGCCTTCTTCAAAGTAGCGTGCCTGGATTCAAAATATTGTTCGGGTCTACCATTCGCTTGATCTCTTTGACAAGGTCGTAGAGATTTTTCAGCCGCTCGTAGGGATAAGGCCCCTTGGTGCTGACAGTGGGCGCGGTCCAGACCACGCCTCTCTGGTTGCTGAACTCCTGCACCTTACCCATCCAGCGCCGCAGCTTTCCCACATCCTCTTCATCGTACGGATTGTAAAATACAAAATACTCCTCTTTCATCGCCAGATCGCGCGTGACGTAGCTGTCGTGCTGAGGCGAGTGCTCCGGATCCCACAGGCCGCACTCCCGCTTCGCCGCCTCGTCGAGATCGTACATCTCTTTTAAAAAGGTGATCGGGTACATCTTGGAGGTGACAGCGAACATCCCGGTATGGCGCACGACCGAGCTGCACCAGCCGTCCGGCCCCATGATGTGAAAGTCCGGCCAGCCATGCAGCCCGTACTCCTGCGCCTTGCCCATTCCCTTCTCGGCGATCTCCCGCACATCTATTCCGCCCTGCTCGTTGTAGATCGCTCTCATTCTCTTCTCTTTGTAGGCCAGCTCCTCCGGATCGCGAGCGAACAGGATGGTCTTTAAGAAAAACCAGCCGTCCGCGGGGATCTTCGCTTTGTCGTAGAGCCCTTCTTCCATCGGCCAATGGTACTGCCAGCGGTCGGTGAAATGGATATCGTAGACGACTTCCCCTTTTACGAGCCTGAGCAGCGCCTCCTGGACATTCTCAAGCTGGCCGCGGCGGAAGCTGTAGCAGTAGTCGTGGAGCCACTCTCTTCTACCCTCGATAGCGCGCAGGCAGACCTTGCTGATGATTCCCAGCGCGCCGGCTGAGAGAGTGAACAGGCCGAGGAGATCGGGAAGATGGATCCATTTCTGGAAAGGGCCGAAATCGGTTCCCTGGTTCGCCAGGGCGCCGAGACGCACCGTCTCTCCGTTCGCGAGCACCACTTCCAGGCCGATCACCATGTCGGCGATCCAGCCGTAGCGCGTCATGCCGTAGCCGATGCCGCCCTTGGTGACCATGGCGCCGATGACGACGGAGGGGCCGTAGGTGCCGAAGTTGGGAAGCATCAGCCCATGCTGCCTAAGCGCGTGGTGAATTGCGTAAACGCTGGCGCCCCCTTCGGCGATGACGTATTGCAGCGTAGGGTTGACCTCAAGGACTTTATCCAGCCCCAGCATGTCCAACAGAATGCCCCCTTTGAGAGGCGAGCTGATTCCCATGCCGACGCCGCCCTTAGCGACGATCGGGATTTTGTTCTCGTTGGCGAAGCTCAGGAGCTTGGCGAGCTGGTGGCTGCCGCCGGCGTCGGATTCGATCCTGACGATGACGTCCGGCAGCGCCTTGTAAGCGCCATAAGCGAGCGTGTGCTGGTAGTTGATCTTGTCGATGGGATCGGTCGAGACGAAGCGGGGACCGACGATCTCCTTAAGTTTTTCGACGATCTCGTCAACAGTAAGCATAACAAGCTCTCAGCATTCAGCAACCAGCCGTGGCGACAAATCTCATGCTGAAAGCTGATCGCTGACAGCTAACATGCTTTCTAAAACTGCAGGTGGCTTCCACCGGTGATCAGGATGTGGCTGCCGGTCAGCATATCGCATTCATCGCCGGCTAGAAAGGCGATAGTGCCGGCCACGTCCTCGGGGTAAAGATGCTTCTGCAGCGGCCTGCTCATCCGCACTTTCTCTTTGAAACCTTCGGGCATGACGGTGGAGGCATCCGTTAGCGTAAAGGCAGGGGTAACCACGTTCACCGCGATGCCTGAAGGGCCGAGCTCGATGGCCAAAGTGCTCGCCATCGCCTCCAGCGCGGCCTTGGCCACAGCGTAGGCGCCCATCCTGGGCAGCGGCTGCTGCGCCAGGCGGGTGCTGACGACGATGATCTTGCCCTTCTTTTTCTCGATCATGC
>JAHFAP010000135.1:0-4381 GCA_023250495.1 Deltaproteobacteria bacterium
CGAAAAGTTTTAGCTGCTCTTTCGGCCGGCGGAAGTGCTCAGTGCTGAGGCGAGGCGCTCTTTCGTGAATCCCCGCCTTCTTGCATGCCACGCGAAAGAGATCGGCCATCTGCTCGGCGAAGATCCCTTCGCCTTTCATCCGGCTGTGGAAATCCGGATCGTTGAGCTTGCCACCGCGAATAGCGCGGATGCGGTTGAGAACCTTGTTCTTTTTCTCCGGGTAGTTCCGCTCCAGCCAGGCTTCAAAAAGTGACTTCACTCCATGCGGCAGGCGCAACGCAACATAACCGGCAAAACGCGCGCCTGCGCTAGCAGCCGCCTGGGCGATTGCTGGCGCCTCGGAGTCTGTGAGTCCAGGGATCATAGGTGCATGAAGATATCCCACCGGGATCCCCGCCTGCGAAAGCGCAGAGATGGCAGCCAGCCGCCGGGCGGGACGCGAGGCGCGCGGCTCCATCAGGCCGGAAAGCTTTTCGTCCAGCGTGGTTAGAGAAATAAAAACAGCGGCGCACTGATAGCGCGCCAATTCCGAGAGAATATCGATGTCGCGAGTGACCAAATAATTCTTCGTAACGATCGCTACTGGGTTACGGAATTCCAACAAGACCTCCAGACAGCGACGGGTAAGCTGCAGTCTCTTTTCCACCGGCTGGTAGCAATCGGTGACGCCGCTCATGGCCAGGACTCTAGGCTCCCATCTAGGGCCGGACAATTCCTGGCGCAAAAGCTCCGGCGCCTGCTCCTTCACCATGATCTTGGTTTCGAAGTCTAGCCCCGCGGAGAAACCCAGATACTCGTGCGTCGGGCGCGCGTAGCAATAGATACAGCCATGCTCACAGCCGCGGTAAGGGTTGATGCTCGCGTCAAAACCGACGTCCGGGCTGTCGTTGTACGCGATGACGCTCTTTGAATTGTCGGGCAGGAACTGCGTTATCGGGGAGGAAATTTCATCAACGTCCGGTGGCTCTGGAACCCGTTCCACTTTTTCGAAGCGATTCTTCGGAGTGGTGGCAGAGCCGCGGCCGCGAAGCGGAGACGAGGCCTTCATGGAATTTTATCCGGCGGCCGGGGCTGTCTCACTAGGCGCGGCGGCGGGTGCAGGCGCTGCCGGCTGTGCCGCTTGGGCAGCCTTCGCTACCTTTGCCTCGCGACCCAGATGGCGCGTCAACCGTTTCAGCTTTTTGATCTTCCCGCGCATTCTTGCAATCTTCACCCGCTCCTTGGAAGAGGCTAGGAGCTCGTCTCGGTGTTTTTGGAGCGCGCGAATTTCCTGCTTGACTGAGCTGATCGTGGTAACGTCCTTTGCCAGAGCCTCATAGGCAATGCCTTGCGCCTTGGCGATCGCTTCGATCAGCTCCTCTTTTTTCATCCCTATGACGCCCTGGAGATCCGTCGCCTGCTTGGCCAGGTCGCGAAGCTTGGGCACCGTCATCTTTTTCAGCTCTTTTATGTCCATGTCGTCACCTCTTGCTTTGACATCTGAACTATCCTGGTATCATATTCAGCTACAAAACCAAAATGGCTCGCAATGGCACAAAGAGGCCGGCAAAGCGGCCGATCAAGGAGAGGGTTAAAAAAATCATCCAAAAGCTCAATCGCGCTCATCCAGACGCCAAGCTCGACCTCAACTTTTCCAACCCCTTGGAGCTGCTCATCGCTCTCATCCTCGCCGCCCAGGCGCGAGATGACCTGGTGAACCAGGTCACACCTGCACTTTTCGCCAAGTATCGCAGCGCCAAAGATTACACCGCTGCGCCGCTAGAGCAGCTCAGACAGGAGGTCCGCAGAATAAATTTCTCCGGCGTCAAGAGCAGACGGATCAAAAATTGCTGCGAGGAACTCGTCCGGAGATTCAACAGCGAGGTGCCGCGGAATTTGAATGACCTTTTAACCCTTCCAGGCGTAGGCAGAAAAACCGCCAACATCGTCCTCGGCAACGCCTTCGGCCAACAGGCGATCGGCGTCGACACCCACGTGATGCGGCTTTCGCAACGGCTGAGGCTAACGCGCAACACCAACCCGGACAAGATTGAATTCGACCTGATGCCGCTTGTGCCGGAGGCGAAGCGAGTTCGCTTCTGCCACCTGCTCCAGTACCACGGCCGCCGGGTCTGCTTCGCCAAAAAACCCCGCTGCCCTGTGTGCGTCATCAACGATCTCTGCCCTTACCGAGATAAAACCACCTGATCCCACACGCGGTCTACATAACCGCCTTGGCAAACCCGCGAAGGGTCTCCTCTCGATCCTCGCCCTTGGCGCCATAGGGGATGATCGCGATCTGTTGGATGCCGCTCTTCTTGATTCGTTCCACTTGCGCGCGGCATTCGGAGACGGTGCCTGCGATGGCGAATTTCTCCACCAGCCAGTCAGGGATCACTTCGGCATGGTTCGCCTGCTGGTCCATGTGGTGGTAGTAGTCGTAGGTCTTGCGGATCTCTTCGAGCACTTTCTGTTCTTTCTCATCGAGCACGTAAGGCTGCGGGTGAGCGACCACGCGCGCCACATGCGCTTTCACGGCGTCTTTTGCCGGCGCCTTGTCCGACACGGCACAGGGAACCCAAAGGACAAGTTTAATGTCGCTGAGTTTTCGCCCCGCGGCCTTGGCCCCCGCCTCGATCTTTTCTTTGGCTTGGCGGAGATATTCGTCGGCCACGCCGACGAGCGCGATGATACCGTCGGCGATCCTACCGGAAAGCTCCAGCATTTTTGGCCCGCTCGCCGCGATGTAAATGGGAATTTTGTTCTTGCAGGGATGCTTGAGATGAATCTTTCCGGTCTCCAGTTCGACTTCTTCGCCCGCGAGCAGGGCGCGCATCTGCATTATCGTCTTCTCAAGGTAGTCCAGGCGAGCCGGCTTCATTCCCATCGTCTCCACCGAGCTGTCTCCAAGGCCGATGCCGATGACGAAGCGCCCCGGGGCGAGCTCCTCCAGCGTGGCATAGGCGCTGGCGACAACCGACGGGTGACGCGTCAGAGGATTGGTCACCCCGGTGCCGAGCTTGACCCTCGTCGTGTTCAACGCGGCTGCTGCCATGTTCACGTAAGCCTCGCGCCAGATCAGGTGCGAGTCGCCGATCCAGACATGGCTGTAACCGAGTTTCTCTGAAAGCTTGGCCAGACGGATCATCTTGGGGAGCGGCTCCGTGGGAAAAAGGCCCACACCAAATTCCATAGTTTTCACTTTTCCCTCACCCTCGCCCTCTCCCTGAGGGAGAGGGCGAGGGTGAGGGTTCGATCACCGCCGCGCGCTCCGGCGGCGGCGTCTGCTGGCTGCGGCCTCCGACCCGAATTTCGCCGTCGATCATTACCACGGAGATGCCGGGCAGATCGCCCTTGGCGAAGGAGTCGAGCGCGTCCGTTGCAACCGAGCCTTGGATCTTGTGGAGCAACACAAGGTCCGCGGGCCGCCCCTCTTCGAGCAGCCCCATCGAGAGGCCATGAGCGCGAGCGACGTTTCCGGTCGCCATGCAGACCGCGACTTCAGGCGGAACCTCGGCAACTGAAGACAAAAAGGCGATCTCGCGCAGCATGCCGCGCGGGATGACTCCGGTGCCGCCGGGCGTGTCGGTGCCGATAAGCACCCGGTGAAACGCGTTATGCGCCTTCACCGCGCGGATAAGACTGAGGGCCATGCGGTAGTTGCCCGAGCTGCAGATCTCGACGCAGAAGTCGGTCTCGGCGACGATCCGCACCATATCTTTCTCCGGCATGGGAATCGGCCCGCCGGTGATATGGCCGACGACATCCGGCTTGATGATATTCACGATGTCGAAACCGGCTACCTGGCTGACGCCCGAGCGCGAAACGCCGCCCGAGTGAATTTTCACCTTGATGCCGCGCACCCTGGCCCATTTCACGTAGCGCTCCGCTTCGCCGTCCGGCAGGCGACTGTAGTCATAGAAGATGAACTTTACCAGGCGAATTCCAGCGGCGGCGATTTCGTCGAAATCCCTTTCCGCGAATCCTGGAACCAAAAGCAGCGTGCCGGCGAAGACCTTGACACCCGAAGGACGAAGATTGTCGTAGCACCGCTTGGTGACAAGGGCGAGCGAGAGCGCCGTCCGCGGGTCCGGCGGCAAGGGCAGACCGGGAAGGTGCAGCTCGCCTGCGGAGATCAGCGCCGTCACGCCGCCGTGCATGTAGTTGGTGATCCACGAGAGCGAATTTTGCGCCGGCGTGTATTCGCCGATCGAAGGGTGCGAGTGGGAGTCGATGAGGCCCGGGATCGCTGTGATGCCCGCCGCATCGACCACGGCGTCGGCTTTCTGGCCGAGAGCGTTGCCGATCACCCGGATGAGGCCATCTTCGATGTAAATCGAGTCCGCCTTCCGACGCGGACTTCTCAAGTCACCCGTGACCAGAGCGCCGATGTTCTTGATCA
>JAHFAP010000135.1:4481-8573 GCA_023250495.1 Deltaproteobacteria bacterium
ATTCAGTAACACCTGATCTCGACCTCGTTGCCATCGGGATCGAGAAAATAAACCGACGTGGCCCGGCCCCGGGCGCCCCAGCGGGAGATCGGCCCCTGCCGGATGGGAACGCTGTGGCCCTTCAGATAATCGACGATGCCGCCGAAGTCCTCTTTTTCTACGACGAAACAGAAATGATTAAGGTTCCCCTGAATCTTCTCTCCGCTCTTTTCTGGAGTCCGACCCTCTCCCTTAGATGGGAAGAGATCGATGATCGTGTGCTCGTTGATGCGCACCGAGGGGAAACCTATTTTGCCCTCGCGGAACTCCGCCAGCCGCTCGCATTTAAGCCCGAGCACCTTCGTGTAGAAATCAAGCGAGCGGTCGATGTCCTTCACGTTGAGAACAATGTGGTCCAGCTCGGTAATCTTTATCGGCTTCATACATCGGCTCCTTTCCAACTCACGATCGCAGCCATCCGCTGTAAAAGCATTTTCACCTCGGCCGGCGCGCCGACCGTAATCCTGAGGCAATCCTCAAGTCCCGACTGATCAAAATAACGCACCAGGATCCTGCGCTGTTTCAGCTCTTCGTACAACCCCCTGAGGCTCTGGCCCTGTTTGCGCGCCAGCACGAAGTTCGCCTGAGAAGGATAGACCTGAAACCCCAACTTTGTTAGCCCGCCGGTCAATTTTTTTCTGCTGCTCTGAATCCTGCCCACGTTGCGCCGCATCCACGGAAGATCACGCAGCGCCTCGGCCGCGGCGACTTGGCTCAGACGATTCACGTTATACGAATCCTTGACCTTGATCATGCCTGTGATGATCTCCTCCGACGCGAAGGCCAGGCCGATGCGCATGCCTGCGAGGGAAAAAGATTTGGAGAAGCTCCGCAGCACCACAAGATTGGAATCGCTCTTGAGCAGTGGGATGACAGAGGCTGCCTCACCCTCGCTGAAGTCGATGTAGGCCTCATCCACCACCAGGACGCCGGAAACCGTCCGGGCCAACCTCTCGATCACTTTGAGAGAGAGCAAAGTCCCGGAGGGCGAATTGGGATTGCAGACAAACGTCAACGCAGCCCTCTGTGAGAAGAGCGCCTCGGGAAGTGAAAAGTCGGGAAGATAGGGTAGCGCCACCTTCACCCCTTCCTGAATCGCTATCAGGGTATCATAGAGAGTGTACGTCGGCTCAGGATAAACCACCCGATCGTGCGCGCCGACAAAGCAGCGCATCAGGATGGATAACAGCTCGTCGGAGCCATTGCCGACCAGAACGTTGCGCGGCGAGAGTCCATAGACAGCGGCGGCAAGAGACCTCAGGCTATCGCTGAGAGGCTCCGGATAGAGACGGAGCGAGCGATCTGCCGCCTTGCGCAGAGCGGAAAGAACGCGGGGCGATGGAGGATAAGGATTTTCGTTGGTGTTGAGCTTGATAAAATTCCCGTCTTGCGGCTGTTCCCCAGGAACATAGCCGTCGATCGAGGCGACGTTCTTTCTGAAATAGTTTGCCACCGGCCGAGATTCTAGCCGTACCACGCCGCCATTTCAAACCGCGGTTGCTTTCCAAGATGAGCCAATTCTGCTAAAAGATATATTAATGGATTCAAAGCGCGTGCCCACTGGAGTAACGGGGCTCGATCTGCTGATCGAGGGAGGTTTTCCGACCGGCAAATCGTATCTCATAACCGGAGAGCCTGGCACCGGAAAGAGCATCTTTTGCCTGCAGTTCCTCCTGCGCGGGCTCGCGGAGGGAGAAAAAGGGGTCTACGTTGCGGTTGATGAGAAGCCCGCCGACGTTATCGAGCAGGCAGCCTCCCTAGGCTGGGATTTGTCGCCATACATCGAAAAGAAGCAGCTTCAAATCCTCGACGCATCTCCCTATTTCACGGCTCGCATGGGAACAGGCAGGGATAAAGAGGTCGACGTGGGGAAAACCGTCGCTGACCTGTCGAGCTATGCGAAAAGGATGGGCGCCTCCCGCGTTGTCATCGACCCCGTAGGTCCTTTGATCGGCACCGGCGGATCGCCGGCGCGCGCCCAGGAGCACGCGCGCATGCTGGTGCATTCTCTTCAGGATCATCTGGGAACGACCAATCTGCTTACCTCTTACCGCGCCTCAGGGGCAAGGGAGGAGGGCGGATCCAGTGCGGAAGAGTTCCTCGTCGCCGGGGTGATTGTCTTGCGGGTCGCGCGCACCAACAATCGCTTTCTCCGCACCCTTTCGATACAGAAGATGCGCCGCACCGCCGTGGAGCTGCTGGAACACGAATACAGCATCGACAAAGATAAGGGAATCATCCTCTATCCCGGTGCGCAGCCCGCTTTGTAAGCCGCTTTCTTTTCACCCGCGCCAAATTTTCTGTCTGCCCGCGATATTTTATTTCTTGACACGGCCAAGAACGATGCTTAACTTCAGCGTAGTTATCGAGAGAAGACTATGCGTTTGGAAAAGCTGACGATCAAATCTCAAGAATCCCTGCAAAACGCGCAGGCGCTGGCGGAGAAGCGCCATCACCAGGCCATCGACGTGGAGCACCTGCTCATGGCGCTTCTCGGGCAAAAAGAGGGGGTCGCCCTTTCTCTATTGCAGAAACTGGGCATCCCGCTCACCACGCTTTTCGATCGACTCGAGAAAGCGCTGGAGCGGATTCCCCGGGTGACCGGAACGGCCGCGGGCCAGACGTTTATCACGCCGCGGCTCAAAAAAGTCATTGAAGCGGCCGAGAGCGCGGCCCAAGGACTCAAAGACGATTATGTCTCCACCGAACATCTCCTGATGGCCATGGCGGACGATGACGCGGAGACAGGAAAGATCCTCCGCGAGCTGGGCGTCTCCAAGGACCAGATCCTCAAGGCGCTGGTGGCCATTCGTGGATCGCAGAGGATCACCGATCCCAACCCCGAGGAAAAATACCAGGCGCTCGAGAAATACAGCCGCGACTTGACGGAGCTTGCGCGCAAGGGAAAGCTGGATCCCGTGATCGGCCGCGATGACGAGATCCGCAGGGTGATCCAGGTCCTCTCGCGCCGGACCAAGAACAATCCCGTGCTGATCGGAGAACCCGGAGTAGGAAAGACCGCTATCGTCGAGGGACTCGCGCTGAGAATCGTCAACGGCGATGTCCCGGAGGGGCTCAAAGAGAAACGGCTCGTGGCGCTCGATATGGGAGCGCTGGTGGCCGGAGCGAAATACCGCGGCGAGTTCGAGGAGAGACTGAAGGCGGTCCTTAAAGAAGTCACCGAGGCGAGCGGCCAGATCATTCTTTTCATCGACGAGCTCCATACTCTGGTCGGCGCGGGCGCGGCCGAGGGCGCCATGGATGCGTCGAACATGCTCAAACCCGCCCTTGCCCGCGGGGAGCTGCGCTGCGTCGGCGCCACGACCATCAACGAGTACCGCAAGCGGGTGGAAAAAGATCCCGCCCTCGAGCGAAGGTTCCAACCGATCCTCGTCGGCGAACCTTCGGTGGAGGATACGATCGCCATCTTGAGGGGGCTCAAGGAAAGATACGAAGTCCATCATGGCGTGCGCATCACCGATGGAGCGATCGTCGCCGCGGCCACCTTGTCGCACCGCTACATCAGCGATCGCTTCCTTCCCGACAAGGCGATCGATCTGATCGACGAAGCCGCTTCCCGTCTCAGGATCGAGATCGACAGCATGCCCACGGAGATCGACGAGATCGAGCGAAAGATCATGCAGCTCGAGATCGAGCGCCAGGCGTTGAAGCGCGAGAGCGACAAGGCCTCCAAGGAACGGCTCGGCCGCCTCGAGCGGGAGATCGCCGATCTACGCGCCGCCTCTGAAGAGCTTAAGGCCCACTGGAAAAAAGAAAAGGAGGCGATTCAGAGGCTGCGGTCTCTGAAGGAAAAAATCGAAGCCACCAAGGTCGAGGAGCAGCAGGCGCAGCGCGGCGGCGACTTAACCCGCGCTGCCGAGCTGCGCTACGGCGTTCTCATCCAGCTTAATAAAGAGCTTGCAGCAGAAAACCAGAAGCTCGCGGAGCTGCAACAGAACCGCAAGATGCTCAAGGAGGAGGTGGACGCGGAGGATGTGGCCGAAGTGGTCGCGAAGTGGACACATATTCCAGTAGCCAAGATGATGGAGGGGG
>JAHFAP010000318.1 GCA_023250495.1 Deltaproteobacteria bacterium
CTCCTCTACCTTCTAGAGAACCGCAACAGGAGATGGGCTCGGGAATTTAGGCCCTGGACAACTCTTCTGGAAAAGAGCTTGACGTAGGCGAGGCTCTGAGGGAGAATCCCCAACTGAGAATGTTTTAAAATTTTCAGACCGGTCAAAAAGGCCCCAGATGCGAGGCGCACGAAGGTTCACGAGCGGAGGCGTACTTTACTGAGTACGTTGGAGCGAGCGAATCGAGCGCAACAATCATAACGCCTGCCAGTGGCAGGCTATGGCAGATGGGCCTTTTTCAACGGTCTGCCGGCAAAGGAGGAACGAACATGTTCGCACAGATTAAGCATATGGCCATCGTCAGCGAGAATTATGCCCTCATGGGCAGATTTTACGAGGCGGCATTTCGCCTGAGGACATCCGCAAGGGCCAGACCTGAAAGCGCCGTCGTCGTCGGCGACGGCTACGTCGGCATGAACATCAACCCGCGCCGGGCCGGCCGGCAGGCGGGCTTCGACCACTTCGGCTTCGAGGTGGAAGATGTCGAGACGGTTTTTGCGCGGATGAAGGCGAAGTACCCGTCCATCAACGTGCTGAAAAGGCCCGGCAACAGACCGTTCGCGGGATTGAGCACGCATGATCCCGCGGGAAATGTCTTCGACCTGTCGCAGAGAGGAATGGAAAATAGAAGAGACGTGTACGAAGACGGAGACTGGAAGCAGGAGCGCACCATCAGCCATTTCGGTCTAAGAACGGTAATCCCGGAGACCGTCGCTCAGTTTTACGTGGATGTCTTCGAGCTGCGCGCGCTCGAAAGGCCGGCGGACGATCCCAATTTTTACCTATCGGACGGCAGGGTAACTCTCATGGTCATGCCGTGGAACATCAACGACTATCTGGGATCGGGCATCGAGCGGCCCGCGCTGGATCATATCGGCTTCAAGGTTGAAAGCGTCGAGGCATTCAAGAAGGACCTCCAGGCATTAGTGGAGCGGAATCCGTCGCTTTCTCCCAGCCCCGTCGGGTCCGGGCCCGAAGGCGAAGCCAGGCTCAAACTGTTTTCAAAGTGTCCCTTTGGAAAGCATCAGCTCGCCGATCCCGATGGAGTGTTGATCGATATCTCGGACGCGTAGCTTTGTCTGCGAGGATGGACATCTCCTCTGGATTGAGGTACGAAGATGTAATGAAACTCGCAGGAGGAGCAAATGGACATTGCAACTCTGATATGGGCCAATACCCTCGTCATCATGGCCGCAGTGATTGTCGGGTTGATCGTAGGGTTATACGAAGGCAGAAAGATTGCCGAGGCCCTAGCTCGCGTCTCCGAGACGGCATCTCGCAATGAACCCTTAACTCTGGCTGTCCTTGATCGGCTTACCCCGTAGCCCAGCGGGAGGGCTTCGGGCTAACCTAAATTTTTTTCCAACATCCTGCAATCTTTGTAAGACGTGTCATGTTGGCTGAGAGATTCGTTCAAGTCGATGGACTCAAGACCCGCTACCTCGAAGAGGGAACGGGGCGCGAGGTCATTCTGCTCCACGGAGCCTCCTTGGGATCCTCCGCTGATGTCTGGGAGCGCAATCTCGCTCCGCTGGCGAGCCATAGCCTGAGAGCCATCGCCTTCGACCAGCCGGGATTCGGCCTGACCGACAACCCGAAGGACTATTCCGTCGCCTACCGCCGCCGCTTCATCATACAGTTTATGGACGCGATGGGAATCAAGAAGGCCAGCCTTGTGGGCCACTCCCAGGCAGGAGCGATGGCAGTGGGCCTCGCCTTCGATCACACCGATCGGATCTCCAAGGTCGTCGCGCTCGCAACCGGCAGCCTGCTGCCGCCTTTGCCCGCAGCCGGGAAGCAGGGGCCGGGCGAAGGAGAAGAAGGAGGGAGCTCAGAGCCGACCGTCGAGAATACCCGGGCGCTGCTGGAGCACAATCTTTTCAACCACTCGCTGATCACTCCCGAAGCTTTGGAAAAGCGCCACCGCATGAGCGTCGGCAAGAACTTTCAGGCCTTTCAAGAGAGGAACAAGGCGCCGAGAGGCGGCGGCAAAGAGGCGGTTCCCGTGTGGGAGCGACTGCATCAGCTTCCGGTGCCTCTGCTCATGATCTATGGCAAGCAGGACCGGGGTTCGGCCGCCGCCAGAGCCGCCTTGCTCAAAGAACGCTTCCCCACTCTTAACATGCATCTGCTGGACCGCTGCAAGCACCTCGCCCAGTGGGACGCGGCCGCCGAGTTCGAGAGACTCACGACCGACTTTTTTTCCTCTTAGAATCGCGCTCCCTGATAACTCTCACGCGGCGAACTTCGCCGTCGCGGTCATGGCAAGCCTGCCGTCGGTATCCAGCGCCCAGAGCGCGGCCTCGCGCCCGTCGGCCGCCGGGTTCCCGGCTATCGTGAAGCTGCCGGTGTCGTAAATCTGGCGAAAGCTTTTAAAATCGAACGAGGCCAGCCGGCGCGCCGGCAGCTCCTTGCGGCACATCTCGATCATCAGCTGTGAGATGAGCGAGCTCTGCACCACCAAACCCGGCAGCTTTTCCACCTTGGTGACGTAGTCGCGGTCGTAGTGGATCCGGTGGCTGTTGAACCGGATCGCCGAGAAGCGGAAGAGCAAAGGCGGATTGGGCTCGAACACCTGTCGCCAGGCCGCCTGAGCGGGAGCCGGGGGCGGAGTCGAAGCCGCGGCCTCGGCCCTCTTTTCGCTGAGCATGACCATATCGCGCTCTTCCACGACGCCGAGGCCGCGGCTGCTCGAAATGCTGTGCCGCTCGACGACGGTCGCCATGGCTCCGTTCGGCCCGTCGTCGATTCGAATATCGGCAATCTCAGTGACCCGGGTGATCTCGTCGCCGATCCTCAGCGGCTCGTGGAACGCCACGCGGGTGCCGCCGATCCGGCGGCGCGGCAAAGGAATGGGCGGCACGATGCCGCCGCCGGAGGCCTGACCGTCCAGGCGCATTTGAGAAGGCCGGTGTGACGCCGGGAAAAACGCGCCGTACCATCCGGG
>JAHFAP010000136.1 GCA_023250495.1 Deltaproteobacteria bacterium
GATCCAGCAAATTCCGTTCGGCGACGAAATGGACCTCTTCGTCGGGGAGGTCCTGGCCACGCATGTGCGCAAAGGGGCGATGGAAGGCGAGCTGTTCCGCGAGGATTCCAACCCGCTGCTCTACATGGGGACCAAATACGCTCCCGACGGCAAGCCGCTGGGAAAGTTCTACTCCCATCTGGGCAAGGTGGAGCGCGCCGACTACGAATCGCCTTTGCTTAAGGAATATCTCAGCCGGCCAAAGAAAAGATAAAAACTGAGAGCCGCCCCCCACCCTTGACAGCAGAGAGCTATCTCCATAGCCTTCGCTGTGGGCTTCGTAGAGAGGTCATGTGAGTTACGGTAGCGACCTAAGACACGTGGCAGTTTCCTTCGCTCTTCTCCTCGCCGTCGCGGGCGCGAGCTTCGCCGCGCCGCTGCCAAAGACAACGCAGGAGATGCTCAAGAAGCTCAAGCTCGAGTCGAGCATCATGTCCGGCCTCGACAAAGAGCTTGAAGTCCCTAAAGCCTGGTTGGATGGGGCCAGAAAAGAGGCCAAGCTACGGATCTTCTCCACCATCGACCCGCCCCAGTTCGAGGTGCTCTCCGCTCCTTTCAAAGAGCGTTTCCCGTTCATCGCCATCGAGTACAACCGCGCGAGCCACGAGGACCGCGCGATCAGGACGCTGGTCGCCTACAAGAACAAAAAGATCGTCACCGACATCCTGACCGGCGTGGGCGGGAGCTTCTTCATGTTTCGGGATGCGGGCGCCTTTGAGGATCTCCGAAACATCCCGAACTGGAAAAACAACCCGCCCGGCACCAGCGATCACGACGGACTGTGGGTGGGAATGCACATGCGCTACTGGTGCATGGCCTACAATACGAAACAGGTGAAGAAGGAAGACGCGCCCAAAAAATGGGAGGATTTCCTGACCCATCCGATATGGCGCAACGGCAACCTCGCGCTGGGCAACCGCCCGCAGCTGTGGTCGCTGCAGCTCTGGAAGGCCAAAGGCGAAAAATGGACGAAAGATTTTCTCGCCAGGCTCTTTGCGGAGGTTAAGCCGCAGCTCCGCAGAGAAGGCATGAACGCCATGCTGGAGCTGCTCGCGGCGGGCGAGTTCTACGGCAGCATCCCGTCGGCCGAATACCGCACCCACCAGAAAGTCCTGGACGGCGCGCCGGTCAGTTACACCTGCCCCGAGCCCGTGCCCGTGGCGGTCTCCGAGATGGCGATTCTCAAAGGCGCGCCGAACATCAACAGCGCCCGCGTGTTTGTGAATTGGTTTTTGAGCAAGGAAGGCCAGGTCGCCCAATACGTCTCCGACTTCGCCCCGCCGGTCCACAAGGATCTCCAACGCAGGGAATTTCTTCCATTCGCCGATCAGATCGTGGGCAAGGAACACGCCTTCAGAGACCCCGCTTTGGAGCTGGAGGTCCAGCCGAAGCTGCTCGAGTTCTGGGACCCGCTCTGGCTCCGAGCCGGCGGCAGACAGCGCGGCAGATAGCGATGGGCGAAAATCTCCGGCTCCATCTTGGGCAGCACGCCATTTTTTTTCTCGTCTTCTTTCTGGTGCTGGCGCCCCTCTCTTTCCTTATCCTGGGAAGCTTCAGCACCGCGAGGCTGCCGGGCGACTTTTCTCTCGATGCGATGGGGTTGGTGAATTACCTGAAGGTTTACTCCGACCCCGGAACCTACGAGCTGTTCACCAACACCGTGATCTACGTCGGGGGCAGCGCGTCATTCGGAATCATCATGGCGGTTTCCCTGGCATGGTTGGTGGAGCGCACCAACATGCCGGGGAAGACTTTGGTTTACGCGGGCGTGCCGATGACGCTCGCCGTGCCCGGCATGCTGCAGGCGATGGCGTGGGTCCTGCTGCTCAGCCCGCGCATCGGCTTCATCAACCAACTGCTCAAAGATCTCTTCGGGCCGGACGCACCGGTGATCGACGTCTATTCCCTCGGCGGCATGGTCTTTATCGAAGGTTTGAGACTTGTGCCCACGGCCTTTCTCATGCTCGTGCCGCTCATGCGCAGCATGGACCCGGCGCTGGAAGAGGCGGCGGCGGTTTCTGGCGCGCGGCCCGTCGCGACTTTGCGCAAGGTCACTTTGCGGCTCCTCGCGCCGGCGCTGGTGGCGGTGATGATCTACCAGGCGATGACCGCGCTGGAAGTCTTCGAGATTCCCGGCATTCTCGGCCTCCCGGCCGGCATCTACGTTTTCAGCACGAAAATCTACGCCATCGTGCGCACGGCGACCTTCATGCCGGTATACGGCCAGGCCAACGCGCTCGCCATGGTTTATCTCTTCATCGCCGTCGCGACGACCTTTCTCTATACCCGGATGATCAGCCGCGCGGAAAGGTACGCGATCATCACGGGAAAAGGTTACCGGCCGCGCCTGCTCGATTTGGGAAAATGGAAAATCCCGGCGCTGGCATGCGCGCTGCTGTTTTTGTTTTTCGCGATCGTGCTCCCCTTTCTGGTTTTTCTTTACGCTTCGTTTCTCCCTTATCTTCAGGCCCCGTCCTGGAATGTCTTGAAGGTCCTGACGCTGAAAAACTACCGCTTGCTGGCGGAATACGGCGAGGTCGGCTCGGCGCTGAAAAACACGGTCTTGATGGTCGCGACCACGGCCACGAGCACGGTGGTGCTTTCGTTTCTAGTCTCGCTCGTCGTCATACGCAGCAAGTTCTGGGGTCGAAAGCTTCTCGACCAACTCGCCTTCATGCCGCACGCCATCCCCGGCATCGTCATAGGCATCGCCTTTTTCTGGCTCTTTCTCCAACTGGATTTTCTGCCGCTCTATGGCACCATCTGGGCAATCTCGATCGGCTTTACGATCAGCTTTCTCGCCTATGGCACGCGCTCGATGAACGCCGCGCTGCTGCAAATTCACAAAGAGCTGGAAGAGGCGGCCTACGTGAGCGGCGCCCCGCCCTGGCGGACGATGTGGCGTATTTTTGTGCCGCTGATGATGCCGACGCTGGTGGGAGTTTGGATCTGGGTGGTGCTCCACGCGGTGCGCATCGCCGGCATGCCGCTGATGCTCTATGAAGGGCCGGACAACCAGGTGCTGGCGATCTTGATCTGGAACATGTGGGACGAGGGCTACATCCCGGCGGTGGCGGCGATCGGCACGCTGCTCATGATCGTGCTGCTGCTGCTCACGCTCGCCGTCCGCTTCCTGGGCTTCCGCAGGCAGACCATGCAGATCGGGGGAACATGATCCGGATCGAACAGCTTCACGTGCGTTATCGGACGGAGCGGGGCGAGGTCCACGCGGTTCGCGGCATCGACTTGAACGTCAGGCAGGGGCAGTTCTTTACTCTGCTGGGGCCGAGCGGCTGCGGCAAAACGACGACCTTGCGCTCGGTGGCGGGTTTGGAGAGGCCGCAGGAAGGAGAGATCATCGTCGGAGACGACCTGGTTTTCTCCCAGCAGCGGAAGATCTCGATTCCTCCTTATAAGAGAGACATCGGGATGGTTTTCCAATCCTACGCCATCTGGCCGCACATGAATGTTTTTGAAAACGTCGCCTTCCCTCTCCGGGAGATGAAAAAGCGGGTCTCGCAAACGGACATCCGCTCCAGGGTGCGCAAGGCGCTATCCCTCGTTCAGCTTGAAGGGCTTGAGGATCGCCCGGCGCCGTTTTTAAGCGGCGGCCAGCAGCAGCGTCTTGCCCTGGCGCGCGCCCTGGTCAAAGAGCCGCGCGTCCTCTTGCTTGACGAGCCCTTGAGCAACCTCGACGCCAAGCTCAGAGAAGAGACCCGCTTCGAGCTGCGCGAGCTGGTCAAGCGCCTCGCCATCACCACTCTCTACGTCACCCACGATCAGCTGGAGGCGCTGACGATGTCGGACGTGGTGGCGGTGATGGACCAGGGGCGCGTCGTCCAGGAAGGCACTCCGCTGGAGATCTATCGCGCGCCCCGGGACCGGTTCGTGGCGAATTTCATCGGCTTGAGCAACTTTCTCGAAGGGCGCGTACAGAAAACTGGCCAACTCGGTGAAGTGGAGACTCCCAGCGGCACGCTCAAGTGCGTTCTAGCCGACGGGATTACTGCCGGGGAAGCGGTTGTCGTCGTGATTCGCCCGGAGGATGTGAATCTCAACGCCGGCCCGGCGTCACAGAACGAAAACATTCTCGAGGGAAAGATCGAGGCGGTCGTCTTCATGGGGGATACGTTGGAATGCCAGGTAGCCGTCGGAACAAAGTTGATCCGAATCAAGCTCCACCCGTCATCCCCGGTGGCGCGCGGCGAGATCGTCCGCCTGAGACTGCCCGCTGAGAGCTGCCACGCCCTGCGCGCTTGAAGGCAGAAAACGAGTTGGTCTATAGTCTATCCGTCTCAAGAATCTTTTAAGGAGGGCCTGCCATGAAGCTGAAAGGAGTGGATCACCTCGCTTTTGTCGTCACCGATCTGGAGCGTTCGGTGAAGTTCTATCAGGAGATCTTTGACGGAGAGGTCGGCCGCAGCCGCGGGCTCAACGAAAAAGACAAAGCCGCCGGCCGCTCACAGCACACGCTAGTCAAGGTCGGAAACTTCGGCTTCGATCTATTTCAGATGGAGCCGGCAGATCCGCCCAAGACCGACACGCGCCATCTTCACTTCGCCTTCGAGATCGATCCGGCGGATCTCGACAAAGTTCAGCAGCAGCTCAAGCGCATGGGCGTGCCTTACGATGGCCCCAAGGCCCACGGCGGCGGATCAGGACTATCGATCTATTTCAAAGATCCTGACGGCTACCAGCTCGAGGCCACAGCCAAGTTTCGCGACCAGGCCGCCTATGAAGCCGAGATCGCCAAGCGCGGCGCAGCCTACGGCGGCATGGGCAGCGCCTACCAGTGGAAGGAAAACTGAGGATGGAGGATGGAAGATAGCGCGATCCTCGATTCTCAATCCTCTATCCTCGGGATGTAACCATGGCTGAACTCTACCCCTATCCCCGTTTTTCTCTCGCCGAGCGAGACCGGCGCTGGCGCGCGGTGCGCGAGCTGATGCGCCAACAGCGCATCGATGTGATCGTCACACCGCAGAACACCGGCCACTCGATGGATTATCAGGCGAACACCCGCTACCTGACCCACGTCGGCGGCGGCGGCGACTCGGACATCGCCGCGGTCTTTCCGCTGGAAGGAGAGGTCACGGCGATCGCCACCTCCGCCGCGCCGCGCTGGCCGACGGTGCAGGAGTGGACCACAGACATCCGCGAAGCCAGGCGCAATTATGGCCTGGTGATCGTCGAAAGACTCAAAGAACTGAGAGCCGATCGCGGCCGCATCGGCATCACCGGCCTCGGAGAGATAGAGGGCACGCGCACGCCGGAGGGGACGATCCTCTACGGCACGTGGAGACAGATCCGCGAGGCCTTCCCTCAGGCTGAGCTGGTCGACGCGACTAACATCCTCACAGAAGTGCGCTATGTGAAGAGCCAGGAGGAGATCGAAGTCTTGACCAGGTCGATGGAAATCATCGAGCTCGCCTATCAGGCGGAGATCAAGGCGGCCCGGCCTGGAAAAAAAGACTGGGAGGTTTGGGCGGCGACGCAATGCGCGCTGATGATGAACGGCTCGGAGATGCCGGTCCACTGCAATTGGGTCTCGGGAAAAAATCCTCGGCGAACCCTCACGCGCCCGAGCATGCGCATTCTCGAAAAAGGCGATCTCATCATCAACGAGATCGAGTCCTCGTGGATCGGCTACCGGTCGCAGGGAGTGCAGCCGGTCTTCGTAGAAGTCGCCGATCCGGTGCATGTGGAGCTAATCAAAGTACAGCGAGATGTCTTCAATCGACTGCTTGAAGTGTTAAAGCCGGGAGTTACAGTTGCAGAGCTAGCCGAGCTTACACAAAAGGCAGGCGCGCGGGCCGCGCCTCAGTCCGGGCCAGCAGCCGGCGCCCGAGCGGAGCTTACGATGCATGGCCGCGGCGCCGGAGATGACGGCCCGATTATCACCTCTCACGCGCGCAGTCCGCGACAACTGAGCGTCGCGCTGCGCGAAAGCATGGTTTTCATCTTGAAGCCGTCAGCGATCACACCGGACGGAAGCTCCATCTGCACCTGGGGCGATACCGTAGTCGTCACCCCGCACGGCGGCCACCGTCTCGGCAAACGAGCCCACGACCTGGCAGTCTCCGGCAGCTAATCCGCCCGAGTTAACTCAGTAGACCTTCGGTCACGGACCCATCCTCCAGCGCCACAAGAGTATGGCGGCGGATGCCCCGAGCATTGTCCATGCGAACCAATCGCCGAAGCGGACGTAGGGAGTTTCGCCGCTCATGATCTCAACCTTCGCTGTCAACACTCCAGGAGAAAAGGTTGGGAGCGCCTTAAGCATTTCCCCCTTTGGATTGATCACCGTGGTCACCCCGGTGTTGGTCACCCGCACCAGACTGCGCCTGATCTCGATGGCGCGCCACTGAGCGAGCCGGGCATGCTGCCAGGGAGCAACCGTGTTGCCGAACCAGGCGTCGTTCGTAAGATTCACCAGCAGGTCAGCGCGCCCTTCCCTGACAAACCCGCGCGCCAGGGCAGGCATAAGATCCTCGTAGCAGATCAGTGGCGCGACTCTGATCCCGCCGGGCAAATCCAGAGTCCGCGGCCCTTCGCCGCCGGAAAAACCTTCGCCGATGGGCGGGATGCCGGGAAGTTTGGAGAGGATTGGCGCGAAGGGAATGTACTCGCCGAAGGCGAGCAGAACCTGCTTGTGATAACGTCCCTGAACGCGCCCCTGTGAATTGATGAGAAAAGCGCTGTTGAAGGCCTTCATGCCGGGCAAGTCCGGGTTGCCGCTGAAGCTCCTCACGCCGAAGATCAACGAACTGCTCGGCGGCAGCAATGGGACGATTTCCGCAGGCAGCTTCTCTATATCTTCCGGCAGCCACGCCTCGACGGCGCTCTCCGGCCACAGAAACAGACTTGCGTCCTGGACCTTCCGCGTCAGCTCCAGGTACGATTTGAGATTGCTCTCGAGGAAGGCAGTATTCCATTTGTATCTGATATCGATGCTTCCCTGGATCGCCGCGATGTCGAGCGTGCGGGAAGCGCGCATCTCGGCCGCCACGCTCTTGATCCTGAAATGGCCGTAGGTCAGATCCCCGATCAGCACGACGCCGAGAACGGCAGTGGTAGTCATGAAGCTTCGCGCGCGACGCGCCGGCGAAAACAACGCTGAGTAGAGCACCGAGTTAAACCATACGAGGAGAAAGCTCGTCCCATAAGGTCCGACCAAATCGGCGGACTGGATGAGCGTGAGAAACTGAGATTGGCTGTTGGCCAGATGCCAGGGAAAGAGCTGCGGAAAGGAAAACTCGATAGCCACCCAGAGGAGCGCGGGAAAAAGCTGGAGCGGTCCCAACCCGCATACGCGCGCCAGCAGCCCGAAGAGCGCGATGGGGAGAGAGGCGGAGGCGGAAAAGAGCAATAGAATGAACTCGCTCAGCCCGTGAGGGAAGCCGCCGAAGACCCTGACCGTATGATCGACCCAATAGAAGCCCAACAGGTTGGCGACCGCACCGGTAAGCCAAGCGAGCAGAAACGCTTGACGCGGACTGCCGACTCCCCAGACGAGCCAGAGCAAGGGAACGAGTGAAATCCACGTCAGCGGAAAAAAGCCGGGGTGAAGAAAGGGGACAGCCACCATTGCGCCGCTTGACGCAGCCGCGACGAAGATAAGTGACAACCGGCCAAGCGCTCGGCGTTGATCTCGTGAAACAGCAGTCAAAGAAGTCGTCCTCTGCGAAGGGCAAACCGGCGTTGAAGAGCGATTGCTGACCACAAAGTCCGCTCGCGACGCCGTGTGAAGCCCAAAGGCTAACACATGGCAGCGACAGAAAGTAGACCCTCAATTAACGTTCTTGCACGGATTCAACACGGCGGAAGTATTGACATATCGATGGTTCATATATAAAAGGTCAAGTCATAAACCATGAGCGATAATCCATCCCTAGAAGTCAGCGGTCTGCGGAAAAGATTCGGCAAGGTCATCGCGGTCGATGACGTCAGCTTCGAGGTCAAAAAAGGCGAAGTGCTGACGCTGCTTGGCCCGAGCGGCTGCGGCAAGACCACCACGCTGCGGATCATCGCCGGCTTCGAGCGACCGGACCGGGGTGAGGTCAAGATAGATGGCGTCTGCATCGTCTCGGCCTCCAGGAGATTTTTCCTCCCGCCGGAGAAGCGCGACATGGGAATGGTCTTTCAGTCCTACGCCATCTGGCCACACATGACTGTCTTCGAGAACGTCGCTTATCCCCTGCGGCTGCGCCGGAACAAGGAGAGCCAGATCAAAGAAAAGGTCGAGGCCGTGCTGGAGCTGGTCGGTCTTTCCGGCCTCGAGGATCGGTCGGCGATGCTCCTAAGCGGCGGCCAGCAGCAGCGCGTCGCTCTGGCGCGAGCGCTGGTCTATTCGCCTAAGATCCTGCTGCTCGACGAGCCCCTGAGCAATCTCGACGCCAAGCTCCGAGAACAGATGCGGGTCGAACTTAAGAGCCTGCAGCGGCGGCTTGCAATCACCGTCATCTTTGTCACCCACGACCAGATCGAGGCCATGACCTTGTCCGACCGGCTGGT
>JAHFAP010000319.1 GCA_023250495.1 Deltaproteobacteria bacterium
GTTTGGTTCTGTCCCATGCCTCGAAGGCAATCCCCACCACAAACGCTATCCGCGCATTGTTGGGCCAGGTGAAAGTTCGATCCGCCATCCCCTACTCCTTCTTTAGAAAAACTCAAACTAGTCTTCCGCAGTTTTCAAGTCAAGCATAAGCTCCTGCACAAGCCCAGTTCTCCAGGAGATTCGCCGCGCAATCATCGGTTGACTTTTGATCCCGAAGAGACCTATAGGCAAAAGTATCTTCCGTATTGCTCAGGGAGGTCGCAGATGCAGGAAAAGCTTTACCCCGATCTGATTCTCTACAATGGAACCATACGTAGCCTTTCGCCAAGCGGAGCCATCCATAACGCCATCGCCTGCACTGGAGGACGAATTGTCGCGGCAGGCAAATCGGATGAGACGCGAAGGCTCGCCGGGCCTGACACGCAAAGCATTGATTTAAGAGACCGCACCGCGGTACCGGGGCTGACCGATGCCCACGTCCATCTTGCGGAAAAGGGGACCGCAGAGATGGAGCTGGTGGATTGCCGGGACTTTTACACCGACGCCCACGCGGTCGCAGAGATCTTGGAGCGCTTGCAAAGGGAGGCAGCGGCATTACCCAAAGGGACGTGGGTGGTAGCGCACGGAAGCCCGATGCAGGACTTCCGCCTGAAAGACAAGCGCTTCCCTGATAAGAAGGATCTTGACCGCGCGGTGCCCGACCATCCGGTTTCCATTTCTTTTGGCGCCCACGTCACGGTCGGGAACAGCAAAGCGCTGGCCCTGGCCGGCATAACGAGGGACACCGCAGATCCAGCCGGCGGGGCGATTCGTCGCGATCCTCAAAGCGGAGAGCCGACCGGAGAACTTCACGAGCGCGCCCAGCTCATCCTCAAGAAAGTTGCGCCCGAGTTTAACTACCTTCAGCTCAAAGAGGGAATCGTCTTCGCCCTCAATCAATGTCTGGAGCGGGGCGTGACGACAGTTCATGATATCGTTCGTTCCGGCGAGCCGGTCCGCGCCTACCAGGAGCTCAAGCGTGAAGGGAAACTGCGCGCGCGCGTGAGTCTATTGCCTCGGGTGATTGAATCGCAAATCGGCTCCAAGAGCCTCATCGAGTTGGGTTTGATCACGGGCTTTGGCGACGAGTGGCTGAGGATCGGCGGCGTCAAGATGAGCATCGACGGCGGCATCACCGGCAAGAATGCCTGCTTCTACGAACCCTACGACGATGATCCTCACAACCATGGCATCATAAGAATCCAGCAGGACGAGCTTGACGAAACGATCTTGAACTGCCACAAGGCCGGCCTGCGCTGCTGCGTGCACGCGATCGGAGATCGAGCCTTCGACATGGCGCTCGACGCCTACGAGAACGCCCTGTCAAAGTCTCCTGGGAAGAATCACCGCCACCGCATCGAGCACATGGGCAACTGGCTCAGCACGCCGGAGAGAATTCAGCGGCTCGTGCGCATGGGAATCATCGCAATTCCCAACATCTCTTTGGGCTATTTTGTCGGCGATGCAATTCTTGATTGCCTGGGAGAAAAGCGGATGGCCAAATCCTTTCCGTTCAAGACCCTGCTTAAGAACGGAGTCATCATGGCCGGCGGCTCCGACGCGCCGGGCTACTACCCGGTCGATCCGCTTCGAGACATCTCCGCTTGCGTATCGCGCAAAATGCGCTGGGGCGATCTGTTAGTGCCTGAAGAGAGGATCAGCGTCGAGCAAGCCTTCGCCATGCACACCACCACCGCCGCCTACGCCGGCTTCGAGGAAGAATACAAGGGAACGTTGGAAGTTGGAAAGCTTGCCGACATCGCCGTCCTCGCCGAAGACCCGTTCGAGATTCCGGGAGAGCGAATCAAGGACATCAAAGTCGAGATGACGATCGTCGGCGGGGAAATTAAGTACGAAGCTTGAACAACACGCGAGTTACATCAGGCAAAATGCAAGTCGATTTCGCCGTCACTTAACCCTTATCATTAGGTCCCCGGCATGCCATCCGCGGCTGCGGCATATGACCAGCACTCTATCCAGGGAACTCGCGACGATCCTGACTAAAGAGCGCGTCGGTATGTGCAAAACGACCCAAGAGCGCATCTAACGTCCCCTTTGAAGGGAGGTGACGCAAGAAGTATGCCTCCCTCGAATATTTCTCTGTTGCTACCTTCGAGGCAACCATCAACCCGAGCAAGTTGGCTGTGGCCGGAACCTTAAAGCCTGGCTTTTCCCGCACTTACTCACTCCATGCGGCTTTGCCATGAGACGGTCCCGTTTCACCTGCTGCGGTTCCGTTCTGTCGATGCCGTGCCGAGAGTCCCCAAATTGTCCAGCGTGTTGCAAAATTGTCCGGGAGGTCCTGTCAAGAACAGACCCCGCCAAAATCGCTCGCTAACGCAGTGTATGTAAGCAGCCTGTTGAAAAAGCCCCGCGCGGTCATTCTGAGGAGCCAAGGCGACGAAGAATCTCTCGTGAGTTCTTTGAGATTCTTCGCTTCGCTCAGAATGACAGGACTGCTAAGATTGAATTTCAACATTCTGTGAGGATTAGATCCAACCGCGCTTCGATGCGATTTTGCGGGCTGACCGGCGACGGGAATGATCGTAACGATTACGATTTGTTCTTCATGGTCCACGTGAAGATCTTTTCATCAGGCCGAGCGTCCCAGATGACGTTCCGCGCTACACCGTAGAGATCCGCAAGGTTATATAGAGGGACGAAGGGCACGTCCTCTATGAGAATCTTTCCCGCCTGCTGGAGCAGAGGGATTCGCTTCTTGGAGTCTCCGGTCTTCTGCTCCTCCTCGATGAGCTTATCAAACTCGGGATTGCTGTAGCTCACTCGCTTGGTGGTTCCGGTCCTGAAGTACTGATCGTAGAGGGTATCGGCGTCAACCAGGGAGCCCCTGCCGATATAGTAAAAAGGAAGCTTGCCGCCGTTCACGCCCGAGAGTCCCCAGAAGATCGCCCATTCTTGGGAGACGATTTCGACCTTGAACCCGC
>JAHFAP010000137.1 GCA_023250495.1 Deltaproteobacteria bacterium
GGCCGACATAAGAACGATCTCTCCCGGGTGGAGGCCATAGGCCTTGGCGGCAACCCCAAGGGTGAAGGAGGTTGAGATATATGCGATCCAGATCGGAACGGCCGCCCGAGCGCCCTGTCGGAACGGAGCGGAAAAGATCATGATGTTCCGCTTAGCCGAGTTAACTCCAAATATCAACTTGAGCCGTAGATGTTTTTGGAATTACGAGCGAATGTGCAATAAGATTAGAGATTCTTCGCTGCGCTCAGAATGACACCAGGAAACGTTTGTCGTCCTGAACCCTTCGTCTGTCATCCTGAACGAAGTGAAGGATCTCAGGATAAACTCCGCGAAGCATCTCAGGGCAAGCTCCGTGAAGGATCTCTATCAAAATGATCTACTAGCTCAACTTGCTTTTCTCTGCGGATTTTTCTACAAGAGTCAAATCATGAAAGTCACGCGGCTCTACACCGGAGCGGACGGCCACTCGCATTTCGAAGAGATCGAGGTGGAGATCGAGAAGATCCAGCCCGGCGAAGGCATCATCTTTCGCGAAGAGCCTCCCACCTACTTTAAAGACTGGCACCCGGCGCCTCGCCGTCAGTATGTCATCACGCTCTCTGGCCAGGGCGAGATCGAACTCGGCGATGGAACGAAACGGCGCTTCGGTCCGGGCGACATCATGCTGGCGGACGACACAACCGGCCGCGGCCACATCACGCGCGTCGTGAGCATCCAGCCTCGCCTCTACGTCACGGTCCCGGTGAAATAGAGCAACTGAAACATGACTCCCCGCTCTCAACCCGCATTCTGAACGCTCCGCACACGTCATCCTGAGCGCCAGACTGTGTGAAATCGTGCCGTTCGCCCTTCGACCTAGCTCAGGACGAACGGCTAAGCAGTTGGTATTTAACGTGCCTCACCCCGTTCGTGGTGAGCCTGTCGAACCATGGACGGGGTCTTCACATAGTCTGACGCAGCGAAGGATCTCCTCCGTTGATAGAGATTCTTCGGCTTCGCCTCAGAATGACAACTATGCTTCGTCTAGGGCGCGGGATTTCGCAGTTGAATTTGCCCTGTCTTTGTGCCAGCTTTCTAGCATATGGGCGAGGGAAAAAATCTCCTCCGGGAGCTTCCGTCCGTCGATCGCCTTCTCAATCATCCTAAAAGCAATCTCTTACTGGCCCGGCTGAGCCGCGACTATGTGGCGCAACAATGCCGCGAAATCCTCGATGAGATGAGGAGCACGATCAGGCAGGGGAATTCCATTGGCGCGAAAGAGTTGGCTGAAGACTCTATTCTGGCCAGGCTCGAAGAGAAGATAGGCTTGGACCGCGAGCCGAGGCTCATGCGCGTCATCAACGCCACGGGGACGATCCTCCACACCAACTTGGGCCGCGCGCTTCTTCCCGACGAGGCGATTGAGGCGCTCTGCCGCGTCGGAAAAAATCCCGTCAACCTGGAATACGATCTCCTTCGGGGCGAACGGGGAAAGAGGGAGGAGATGATCGAGAGCCTCCTCGTCGGCCTCACCGGGGCCGAGGCCGCCACGGTCGTCAACAACAACGCCGCCGCTGTTCTCCTTGGACTGAATACACTGGCGAACGGTAAAGAGGTGGTCGTCTCGCGGGGCGAGTTGATCGAGATCGGCGGCTCCTTCCGCATCCCGGAAATCATGGCCAAGAGCGGAGCGATCCTCAAAGAGGTCGGCAGCACCAACCGGACTCACCCTGAAGATTATGAAAAGGCGATCGGCAAAAAGACAGCGCTCTTGCTAAAAGTTCACACCAGCAATTATAAGATCGTTGGCTTCTCCTCCGAGGTCAGCCTAACCGACCTTGTCGCGATCGGGAAAAAGCACAGAATTCCAGTGATGGAAGATTTGGGAAGCGGAGCCTTCGTTGATCTAGGTCAACACGGCCTACCGAGGGAGCCGTTGGTTGCGGAGCGGATCGCCCTCGGAGCAGACCTCGTCACGTTCAGCGGCGATAAAGTTCTCGGTGGGCCACAGGCGGGACTCGTAGTCGGCAAAAAAAACTGGATCAAACAGATGAGCAAGAATCCACTCCATAGAGCCTTGCGCTGCGGCAAGCTTACTCTAGCGGCGCTGGAGGCAACGCTCAGGCTCTACCAGCAATCGGCCAACATCGCTGAGGAGATTCCGACGCTGAAGGCTTTCACCCGCCCCCTCAAGGAGATTGAGGGAATGGGGGAACGGCTGCTTCCCGCGCTGCAAAAGACGTTGGGGAATGAGTTTCGTCTCTCCCTAGAAGATTCTACATCTCAGATCGGCAGCGGCGCGCTTCCGACGGAAGAGATCCCGACCAAGGTCATCGCGATCGAGCATAAGAGTATAGGCGCCGAACGGATCGCCGCGAGGTTTCGCGGCGCCGATCCTCCCATTATTGGCCGGATCAAGGACAACCGCTTCCTCCTCGACTTAAGAGCCGTTTTTGATCCCGGGGACCTGATTCCCAATTGGAGCGAAGAAGCTTTCAGCAGTCAGCCGTCAGCAAATCCGGCTGAGAGCTGATCGCTGATAGCTGACCGCTATTATGCCCTACATCATCGGCACCGCAGGACACATAGACCACGGTAAGACAAGCCTCATCAAGGCCCTTACGGGCGAGGACACGGACCGCCTGAAGGAAGAAAAAGAGCGAGGGATCTCCATCGACCTAGGCTTCGCGCACCTGGATCTTCCGGACGGAACTCAGGCGGGGATCGTTGACGTCCCAGGACATGAGCGCTTCATCCGGAACATGCTCGCGGGCGCGCACGGCATAGATCTCGTCCTCTTTACCGTGGCGGCCGATGACGGCGTGATGCCCCAAACCGAAGAGCACCTCGACATTCTCCACCTGCTGGGCGTAAAGCTCGCGATCTTTCTCATTACCAAGACGGACCTTGTGTCCGCCTCGAGAATCCAGGATGTCGAGGAGGAGATCAAAATCCTCACGTTGGGAACCTCTCTGGAAAACTCCCCGATCCTTTCTTTCTCGGCCGTCACGGGCCAGGGCCTCGCGGAGCTACGCGAAGAGATTGTCCGCAGGCTCCAGGCTGTGAGTAAGCCGCCACCCAAGGGCTATTTCCGTCTTCCTGTGGACCGGGCCTTCGTCCTGCAAGGACACGGGGTGGTCGTCACCGGCACCGCCCTCAGCGGCGAAGTAAAGACCGGGGACCACGTGCGGGCACTTCCCGGAGACCAGACCTTCCGCGTCCGTAGCCTCCAGATCCACAACCGCTCCGTTGATTCTGCCGGGTGGGGTCAGCGGGTGGCGTTAAATCTCAGCGGGCTGGAAAAGGCCTCCTTGGAGCGCGGCCATGTGGTCTGCCACGAAAAAATCACCTTGACGACCGACCGCTTTGACGCCCGCCTCGAGGTGCGACCGGCAGCAAAGAAGGGAATCAAAAATCACCAGAGGGTCCGGATTCACCTTGGCACGGCTGAGCGGCTGGCCAAACTCATTGTGCTCGGCCCCAAGGAAAAGCTTGAGCCCAAAGAGGCTGCTTTCTGCCAGATCACGCTCACCCAGCCTCTGCTGGCGCTGCGCGGCGACCATTTTATCGTGAGAGACGAGACGGCGCAGCGCACGCTTGGGGGCGGGATCGTGATCCACCCCTGGCCCAGGAAGCACAAAAAAGGCGAGCCCGACCTTGAAAACAGGCTGGAGTTCCTCTGCGGCGATGATAACCCGCGTCTGATCGAGCGCTTCCTTGAGGAGAATGACGATTTCGCGGCTTCCATCGAACCCCTCTATCAATTTCTCAACCTCAAAGAGGAAGAAGTGCGAAGCTCGCTCGACCGCACGCCATCTATCCTGAGCATCAGCGCCGAGGGGGAAAAGCTCTACACGACGGAAAGGAAATGGCAGGAGCTTAAGAAGAACATCGCCAAGGCGCTGCAAGAGTTCCATGCGTCCCACGCGTTGGCGGCCGGAATGGACATGGAAGAGCTGAGGGTGAAGCTGCCCTACAGCATCTCGCCGCGGCTATTTCGGATTCTCGTGGAGATGCTGGCAGCGGAGAAGAGCGCGGTCCGCGACGGGAATCTCCTCAGCCTCCCAGGGCATCGCGTCCAGCTGCGCGCCGACGAAAAAAACCTGGCCGAAAGAATCAAGCGGCTTCTCGGCGGCAATCCCCTGGCGCCGCCCGACCTTAGGCAGTTGGAAAAAGAGCTCGGCGCGGAGCGGAACAAAGTCGCCGAAGTCGTGCGCGTGATGGAGCGGGAAAAATCCATCATTCGAGTGGCCACGGATCTCTACTTTGTCGCCGACTGCGTTGACAACGTCAGAGCGGTTCTATATAAGTATCTCTCCGAAAACGGCGAGATCACGGCGGCCACCTTCCGCGACCTGTTAGGTTCCAGTCGCAAGTACACGATCGCCCTCCTTGAACACTTTGATCGGGAAGGGATCACAGTCAGGATTGGAGACGCCAGGCGACTGAGATCGCCGTCGCCGGCTGGAAGGCAGGGCGCGTCGCGCTAAACGTGATCGTGATTCGTGTTCGTCACGAGCACGCGCCACGAGCACGAGCAACGATAGAAAGCGTGCATGAGACTCATTGGAAGAAAAAAGGCAGTGCGCCTCACGCGCCAGGTCAAGGCTTCCGGCTGAGCGGCGAAGCTCGGCCCGGCCGACCTGGTGCAAGTGTTGCACAGCCTGCCAAAATTTGATTACCCCGATGTGATCGTCGGTACGGAAACGTCCGACGACGCCGCGGTATTTCGCCTTCGTCCCGATCTGGCGATTGTCAACACGGTGGATTTCTTCACCCCGATCGTGGACGACCCCTATACCTTCGGGCAGATCGCCGCGGCCAACGCGCTCAGCGATGTCTATGCGATGGGAGGGGAACCGAAGACCGCGCTCAATATCGTCTGCTTTCCCAAGGGAAAGATGGACATGAAAGTGCTGGGCGAAGTCTTGAAAGGCGGAGCGGAAAAGGCGCGGGAGGCCGGAGTGGCAGTGGTCGGAGGCCACAGCATCATCGACGAGGAGATTAAATACGGAATGGCCATTACCGGAGTGATCCACCCGGACCGGATCATCCGCAACGTCGGCGTTCAGGAAGGCGACGCGCTCGTGCTCACCAAACCGCTCGGAACGGGCATCATCACAACGGCCCTCAAAAGAAGGAAGGCGCCGAAGGAGAGCTTCCAGCAGGCGGTTGCCGCCATGCTCACTCTCAACAACACGGCGTCGAAGATCATGCTCACTTACCCTGTCCACGCCTGCTCGGACATCACCGGCTTCGGTCTGTTGGGCCACGCATTGGAGATGGCCAGCGGCAGCAGCGTGACATTGATGCTCGAGTCCGGCAAGTTGCCCCTGCTTCGCCGCGCCCATCGCCTGGCCGAAAAAGGCTATCTCACGGGCGGGTGCAAAAGGAACCGGGAATATCTCAAGGATAAGGTCACCGTCGACAGCTCTATACGCGAAGGCGTGGTAGAAGTCGCTTTTGATCCGCAGACGTCAGGAGGGCTTCTCATCGCCTTGCCGCAGAAATACGCCTCCAAGCTCGTCGCCGAGCTTCAGGCGAACGGACTCAAGGCCGCCGCTGCGATCGGCTACGCCACATCCCTGCAAAAGGCCTGGGTCCGCCTGGTTTAAGCCTCACTCTTAACTTAGCGGCCGTTTTCTCCGGGGCAGCTCAACCTGACCTCTTTTTATCTAATATTTTGCCCAAGACTTCGGCCCAACCCAGCAGCCGTTCATCCGCCATAAAACGAGCGACTAACTGTAGTCCCAGCGGCAAGCCGCTCGAGGCCAACCCCGCGGGAAGCGTGACCGCGGGCAGGCCCGCGTGAGTCCACGGCATATTCATCGCCGGATCGCCGGTTGAGCCGATCCCCTTCGGAGCGGGGCCGAGAGCGGCGGGGCTAACCCACAAGTCAATGCGGCTTTCGGCCATGAGCGTCTCTAATTGAGCCCGAACTCTGCCACGCGACGCGCGGCCTTCAGCCAATTCCTCAAGTTTAACTTCTCGCCCCTCACGAATCAGCGCGGCGGTCTGCGGACGATAGAGCGGCTCGTTGTGCAAAAACCACTGGGCATGAACCTGCGCCATCTCGGCGGCAATCATCTTCCTGTGGCGGCGATCGATCGATGCGATATCCTCAAGCGCGGGCACACGCCGCACCGAATAACCCGCTTCTTCCAGCAGCGCAAGTTGCCTTTCAAAAGCGGCCAGTCCTTCAGCCGACGCCTGCTTTAGATAAGGTCCATCCGGTACGCCGAGCACGGGGAGCCTGGAACCTTCTGTAAAAGGCCGCCAATCACTGCAAAGGATCGAGGCGGCAAGAGTCATGCCCGCAACATCCTGCGTAAAAATCCCGACGTGGTCGGCTGATTCAGAGAAAAAAATCAGTCCTCCGGTTGAGATACGGCCATAGCTCGGCTTAAAACCGACTATCCCGCAATAGGCGACCGCCTCCTTCATCAAGCGAACTTTTCGATTGGCCTCCGGCAACAGCGCCTGCACCTGAGGGTCTGAAGCCTCGATGCGATCGCAGATCTCGTTAAGATACGCGGTCAGCTCAAGGTGGTCATCGCGGAGAGAGGCAACGATATCAGAAAGCAGGGCCGGAAAAACCAATATTCGATTCTCCTACGAGGCGTGAATCGCGTCAGCGGTCATAATTGCTCCACGGAATAGCCCTTGGCTTTCAGCATTTCGATAAGGCCATCCTTGCCCGCCAAATGGCTGGCGCCCACGACCACGAGATAATTCTCATTCTGAGACAGGTAGGACTCGACTTTGGGAAGCCATGCCCGGTTCCTGTCCAAGATCAGCCTCTGGTAAACTTCCGGATAGTCCCTCATGCCCTGCAATAGAGCGGTATCCAGCGTCTTGAGATCTCCGGAAGCCCAGGCCTTCACAACCACATCCACCGCACCTTCCATCGAGTCTATGTCCTTCGAGGTTTGGAGCAACAGCGACTCTTGCGCGCGCTCCGGCATCCCGTCGAAGAGATCGATCTGATATTCGATTGTCTCAAGCCCGCCGATCTCTTTTTTTTCCTTTTTCGCCTTGCGGTAGAAATATTGATCGATACCGCGGCTGGGATCGAAACCAAGCGCCTGCAATTTTAGCGCTGTTGCTGTCAGAGCGACGAACCATGGCTTGAACTGGTTGAAAGCCTCAATGCCTAACCCTAGCCTTTTCAACTCTTTCTCGGCCAGGGCGTAGGTATTTTCCGAGATATGATTCTTGAGAGTCGTTCCGTCCATGTAGGCTCCCTTGAAAAGCATGAGCTGTTGTCCCTGGTTCTTTTCCACACTCTCAAGGTTGACCTCGAAAACTAACTTCCTCGCATCCTTAAAAGCCGCTTCCATAGGTTGATCGAGAGGATAGTTCTGCGATTTCAAATAGTGGATCGACCCCAAAAGGTAGACGACGTTGTTTTTCGACTGAATCTTCCAGAGCGATCTCTTCTCCGCCGCGCGCAGGCTGCCTTCCAAGGGAAAAAGAATACTCCCCGCGTAGATGAAACAGACGACAACGTTTATTAGGATGCTTCTAAATTTCTTCGACGACACAGCTACATCCCCCCTTCGGACTTAAGGTGGTGAGAATGCGCCAAAAGCGTCTCAATAATTTCGATTCTACACGGCCGGTGAATGAATGGAAAGAGAGGCGTGACTATCACCTTTCAAGGTATCTCCGCCAGGGTGCCCAGTAAAACTTTCCCCAGCCTTCGTTGACGTGCTCAGCGTCGCCGTCTGCCACATTAACGTGAACCAACTCGATCCGGCCACCCGTGGCAGCTTCATAAAAGGTCAAGACCAGGATCGAGTCGAGGTCATCAGGGCTAAAGTGAATTGAACGCCACGTCTGGACAATCATTCTCTTGGGCACAACGACAAGCATCCGTCCGGAGAGCATGCCGTTGAAGGCATTGAATTTGCTCCCAGGCTCCGGCGATATAGTCACGTCGCCGCCTGTAAACGCCGCGTGTTGTCTTGGATCGAGATACATGTCGAAGAGTTGATCAGGAGGCGCGGGCAGCACCACCGTCTGCTCAATGGTTTTGGGCATCTCACTCCCTCCTGCGCGTTACGCGCCTTCGACAACGATCATGTTGGTGAAAGCAGTCTTATGCCTCACTCGCTTGGCAACACTGTACTCCTGCGACGACCACCACTGTTTGGCCCGTTCCACGCTCTCGAATTCCAGCACAACCAGACGCTTGGGCACCCAAGTACCTTCGAGAACTTCGGACTTACCGCCTCTCACCACAAATTTTCCTCCATAAGCCGCAACCGTCGGCGGCCCCAGTCTGCGGTACTCCTCATACCCCACAGGGTCGGTGACATCGATCTCCGTGATCACATACGCCGCCATTATACATTCTCCTTCCTTACAAGGCGAAAAAATTGTAAAAGATTATAGAGATAACAAGACAGAAGGCAATAGAGAAGACGGCCATGAAGCTCAAAGATAAAGTCGCCCTGATTACCGGGGGCGGACGTGGAATCGGCAAAGCCGTCGCGTTGGACTATGCGCGTGAGGGCGCAAGACTCGCCATCTGCGCGCGGACAGCGTCGGAGCTCGATG
>JAHFAP010000138.1 GCA_023250495.1 Deltaproteobacteria bacterium
TTCCGGCTCAAAGTAATCGAACTTGACCATTTACGTAGCTGTCAGCATTCAGCCATCAGCTTTCAGCTTCGGATTTTTGCTGACCGCTGATTGCTGATCGCTGAGGGCTTTTAGCACCTTTTCCGGCGTGATCGGCAGTGTCTTGATGCGCACGCCGACCGCGTCGAAGATCGCGTTGCTGATAACTGCCGCAGTAGGATCCATGCCCAGCTCTCCCAACCCCTTCGCCCCAAAAGGCCCTGTGGGCTCATAGGAATCGGCGAAGGCATGTTTTAATGGGGGCATGTCGCGCATGGAGGGTATCCGGTAGTCCGAAAAGTTAGGATTGACGGGTCGTCCGTCTTCAAAGTGCAGACCTTCGATGAGCGCGTAGCCGATGCCTTGCGCCACCGCGCCTTCGACTTGTCCCTCCGCGCCGATAGGATAGATCACTGTGCCGCAGTCGGAGGTAGCGACGTATTGAAGAATCTTGATCTGCCCGGTGTCGCGGTCCACCTCAACTTCGGCGGCCTGACAACCGTAGTTGTAAGCTCCCGATTCGTTGCCGTAGCGGGTGGAATCCTGCAGCACTGAGTCGGCGTCGAATTTTCCCGACGCAACGATCGGCGCGCCTCCGTTGCGAAACAGCCGGGCGCGGGCCACGTCGCCGACCGTCAACGCCTTATGCTCCGCGCCCTTGACGAAAATTTTTCCATCACGGGAGACGAGATCCTCCGGGCTCGCTTCCAACGTTTCCGCCGCCTGCTCGAATAGCTGTTGCTTCACTTTGGAAGCGGCGTCCTGGACGGCGTTCCCGCTGATATAGGTAAGTCGGCTGGCAAAGGCTCCAAGGCAGAAAGTGGTGAGATCGGTGTCGGCCTGGGAAATCTCCACGTCTTCAATCGGGATGCCAAGCTCTTCGGCGGCGATCGCGCACATGGTCGTAAAACAGCCCTGGCCGGCCTCTCCCTCGCCGCTGAGGATGAGCGCTTTGCCGTCCTCGTTGATCTTGATCGTCGCCGAGCTGCCGTCGTAATCGCCAAAGTGGCGCTTGCCGCTCACGTGAACGGTGCACGCCAGTCCCAATCCTGTGTTCGGCTTTTTGTTGGCGCGCTTGTTCTTCCAGTCCACCATTTGTTCCGTCATGTCGATGCACTGCTTCAGCTCGCAGCTGATCACTCGATTGCCGTGCGGTGAGACGTAGCCAGGCTCGGCCGCGTTCATGCGCGCGATCTCCAGGGGATCGATCCCAAGCTCGTGGGCCGCCTTGTCGATGGTTTGCTCGACGGCCCACTCGGCGGATGGATTGCCAAAGCCCCTGAAGGCGCCAGTCGGAATCTTGTTCGTGTAGACCAGATAAGCTTGGGTCTTAACATCGGAATACTTGTAGCAGGTGTCGTGACGCAGGGCGGCGACGCCCGTGATCGCAGGCGCCTTTGCCGAATAGGCGCCGTTGTCGGCGATCACGCGAGTCTGTTTGACTCTGATCCGGCCGTCTTTTTTGAAGCCCATTTTGACGTAGATCTTCATAAAGACCCTGGGGCGGCTCCCGGCCAAAAACTCTTCTTCCCGCGTGTTGATGACTTTGACCGGCTTCCCCGCTTTGCGCGCCAGGATCGCGGCGACGAGGGCGTTGTTATCGTCGCAGGATTTTCCGCCGAAGCCGCCGCCGACCGCTGACTGGATGATGCGCACGTCGGTCTCCCGCACTCCCAAGGCGGCGGCGATCCGATAGCGCGCATTGAAGAGCGTCTGCGTATTCATGTAAATCGTGTACTTGCCGCTGGGCGAGTATTCGGCGACGCTGCCGATCGTTTCGATCGCGCAGTGCCACTGCGGCGCGCTCTGAAAGGTGTCCTCGACGATGATGTCGGATTCGGCAAAGGCCTTCTCAATATCGCCCCGCTCCACGTCGATGGTCATGGCGATGTTTCGCTCTTTGTCCTCATGAACGAGGGGAGCGCCCTCCCGCATCGCCTCCTCGGCGTCGAAGACCGCCGGAAGCTCCTGCCAGTCGATCTCGATCAGGTCGAGCGCCTCTTCCGCCGTCTCGCGATCGACGGCGGCAATCGCCGCCACCTCTTCCCCGACGTAGCGCACTTTGCCGACGGAGAGCGGGTACTGGTCGGCGAAAAAGGCGCCCCAGGGTTTCTTGATCGTGTCCTCCGCCGTCACGACAGCTCGCACCCCGGGGAGCTTTTCCGCTTTGCCGGTGTCGATGCGCAGGATCTTGGCGTGAGGATAGGGGCTGCGAAGAATTCTTCCGATCAACATTTTCGGAAGAACGATGTCGGCTATGTACCTGGTTTCGCCGGTTACTTTTTCGTAGCCTTCGACCCGAGCGACCCTTTGCCCAACTACTGAGAAAGTTTCTGCCTTAGCCATATTCTTTAGCTTGATAGCAATCAGCCATCAGCATTCAGCCGAGCTCGAACTCCCTCACCTAACCCTCTCCCTGAGGGAGAGGGCAAGGGTGAGGGTTAGCTGATCGCTGACGGCTGACAGCTTAATCAGCTGCTCTTGTAAACCTTGAGGCTTTCGATCTTGGCGCTGCGTTCGTCTCGCCTCACGGGTTGTACGGTGCCAACTTTGTTGTTCACCACCGCCATCACGGACTCTAAAATCTTATAGTAGCCCGTGCAGCGGCAGAGGTTGCCGGACATCCATTCTTTGACTTGTTCTTCAGAAGGCTGAGGATTTTCGTTCAGCAGAGCCTTGGCGGCCATGATCTGTCCGGGCGTGCAGATGCCGCACTGAAATCCGCCGTACTCGATGAATGCCTGCTGCAAAGGATGGAGCCGACCGTCGCTGGCCAGCCCCTCGATAGTCGTGATCTCTTTGCCCTGGCACGCCACAGCAAGCGTCAAGCAGGAGCTTACGAGTCGCCCATCGACGATGACACTGCAGGCCCCGCAGACGCCGATGCTGCAGCCTTCTTTGGTTCCGGTCAGGCCGACATCCTCGCGCAAGGCCTGGAGCAGCAAGCGGTTCGGCTCGATGTCGAGGTCGTAACTCTCGCCGTTGACATTCAGCACGACGGCCCGCTTCATTCCATCACTCCGATCTGCCCGCGTGCGTGCGCCCCCATTTTGCTCTCATCGAACCCAGAGTCTCTCCCTCGCCAACCGGGACTCTGGTGGCCCGCAGTTTTTCTCCCACCTTGTCGTAATCCCCGGCGGCCGCCATGCGCGCTTCTTCGTCCATAGCCTCGGGCCACAATCCCAACAGATATCCATGCCACGGCTCCTGCGGCTCCAGCTTCGGCAGCCCCAGCTCCTCCCAGATCTCCCGCGCGCGCTCCATGTATTCCCGCTTGGGAAGGGAGAGGGGAGGGAAGTCCGCTTTGCGCGTGGCGTCGATCAGCAGCGAAGACTCTGAGTTGTCGTAGCGGCTTGATGGATGCTTGGCGACCATGCCGAGCGGCGTCGCGCCGAATGGGCGATCGCCGACAACTTTAATGTCCTTGTGCGGCTGCGAGCGGTGGGTGATCGCCCAGGTGACGGCGACCGGATCATGCGGATTGATATCCTCATCCACTGCAATCACCAGTTTTCCCACCCGGTCGCCGTATTCCAGCAGCGCATCCATAGCGCCCCACGGGTCCTGGTCATCTCTCTTTTTCATTCTGAGCACCACATAGGGGCGCAGGTTGACTAGCGGCTCCATCAGAGAGACCTCGAGCACGCTGGGAAATCCCTTTTGCTTCAGGAAGCGATGGATCAGCGTCGCCATCCCCATCGCCTTGATCTTGGAGCTTTCGCTCGGAGTTACCTGGCTGATGATCGACACCCAGATCGGATTTTTTCTGTGCATGATGCCGGTCAGCTCAAAGACAGTGCTCAACGTTCTTGGGTCCACGTAGCCCATGGACTCGCCGAACGGACCTTCTTCCTCAAGATAGTTTGTCGGAATGATTCCTTCGAACACTATCTCGGCCGTCGCCGGAACTTCCAGATCCACGGTCCGGCACTTGACCAGCTTGATGGGCTCTCCCACGAGCCCGCCCGCCAAGGCCAGCTCGTCCATCGTCGGCGGGACCTTCTGCGTGGCGGTGAAGGAGACCGCGGGGACCGTGCCGACGGCGACCGCCACTTCGAGGGGAATGCCCCTTTGCCGGCACTTTTCCCAATGGCGCGAGAGATCCTGCAGCGTGCCGGACATGAGGCCGCTCCATCCCGCTCCCTTGATCAGACCGCGATAGTTGCCGACGTTGCGCTTGCCGGTGTCCGGATCCTTGCTGATCCAGTGGCCCGCCGTGATGTAAGGGCCGTTGTCGAAGCCCGGAGTCGAGATGGGAATGGGAAATTCATAGAAGCCGCCGTGGCTCAGCAGATCCTTGCCGGTATGGATTTCCTCCATCACCGCGCCGGAGCTTACGATCTCCGGCTCCAGCGTGTGATCCATCGCATAGAGCCAACGGTCCGCGACCTCATCGGGCTGGCATTTTAGCCCCAGGCAGTAGATCGCAGCCGAGGCCGCGAGCCCGCCGACCAATACCGGGCTCGCGTACTTGCGACTCTTCGAGTCAGTGACATTCTCAAACAGGAACGCCTTGCGCTGATCCTCCTGCAAGCCGCGGAACTGCCAGCGCACCAGAGGATGGAGCTCAGTGTCTTTGTTGATCTCGCGGCGAACACGGACAAGCTTATCGTTTGCTTCGAGGGCGGCGATGAGCTCGCGCAGATCGTTGTAGGGCTTGGCGAAATTCATTTCTCGGTTCTTGTCTGTATGCTTTTTTGCCGATTTCCGCAAGAGGAGGAGCGCGGGCGCAACTCTTCGCTTGCAAATCAGCCGCCAATCCGTAAGATAGAAAGAAAAAGGCCCATGGGGCTGCAGATCTACAACACCCTTGCCGGAAAAAAAGAGCCTTTTGTCCCTCTCAGAGAAGGGGAAGTGCGGATGTATGTCTGCGGCGTGACGGTTTACGACTCCTCTCATATCGGCCACGCCCGCTCGCTGCTGACTTTTGACGTAGTCTACCGCTACCTTAAGTTTCTGGGTTATCGCGTCTTCTTCGTGCGCAACTTTACCGACGTGGACGACAAGATCATCGAGCGGGCCCATCAGGAAAACACAACGGCGGAGGTCATTGCGAAGCGATATATCGCGGAGTATCAGGGAGACAGTCAGGCCTTGGGACTTTTTCCTCCGACGCAGGAGCCGAAAGCCACTGAGCATATCGCGGAAATCATCGCGCTGATCCGCCGTCTCGAAGAGAAAGGGATGGCTTATCGCGTGGGCGGCGACGTTTTTTTCGCCGTTGGGCGGTTCGACGGCTACGGGAAGCTCTCGCGCAAGAAGATCGAAGAGTTGGCGGCAGGCGCAAGAGTCGAAGTCGACGAGCGCAAGAGATCGCCGATGGACTTTGCTTTGTGGAAGGCGAGCAAAGCGGGCGAGCCTTCGTGGGAGAGCCCATGGGGGCCAGGGCGCCCGGGATGGCACGTAGAATGCTCCGCGATGAGCACCAAATATCTCGGACAGCCTTTCGACATTCACGGCGGCGGGCGGGACCTGATCTTTCCGCACCACGAGAACGAGATCGCCCAGTCAGAAGCCGCCGCCGCTCTTCCTCTCGCGCGTTACTGGATTCACCATGAGCTTCTTCAGATCCAGCAGCGAAAAATGTCGAAGTCGCTGGGAAACTTTTACACGGTTCAAGAGATTCTTGCGCGCCATGAGGCGGCGGCGCTGCGGCACTATTTTCTCGGCAGCCACTACCGCAGTCCGATGGATTTTTCCGAGCAGGGCCTGGAAGAGGCAGAGAAGGGGATCGAGCGGATTTATGAAACGATCGATCGCTTTCGGCATTCCTCTCCCGCGACGAATGGCGCGCCGCAGCCGGATGCCGCCCTGTTAGAAGACTTTCGCCGCGAAATGGACGACGATTTCAACACACCGAAGGCGATGGCGCTCATCTTCGACGAAGTTCGCTCGCTGAACCGGCTGATCGATGAGGGCGAGGTCTCCGGGCTGGCCTCCCGCGTCTCCGCCCTGAAGAGAGCGGGAGAGGTGCTGGGCCTGCTGCAGGAGCAGCCGGAGAGTTTTCTAGCGCGCAAGAAGGAGCGCTGGATGCATCAGCGCGGCATTTCGCCGGAGACGATCGAGGAGTTGATCCGACGGAGGGATCGCGCCCGAAAACAGCAGCAGTGGAACGAAGCAGATCGGATACGGGCCGAGCTGCAAGAGCAAGGCATCATGCTGGAGGACACTTCCGGAGGGACGATATGGAAGGTTCGACCTTGAGGCGTTCGACTGAGCTCAGCCGAAGGCTCACCTCGAAAGGTGAGGTTAGCGTTCTGCATCGCCTCGCAAAAACGATACTGGCTGTGGCCGTCTGCGCGACGCCCTTGCTGTCCTCGGTGCGCGCGCAGGAGCAGGGCGCGGCGAGTAGCCGGGACGAGCCGGCGCAGTTGCGCCTGCAGAGGACGCTCCGGTCGCGCGAATACCAGGGGAAAAGCGTCGAGGGAGAAGAGCGGGTAATCCGCCCGCGAGACACTCTGTGGCGGATTCTGGTTCAGGAAAAAGGTCTCTCGGAGAAGCGCTTTAACCGCTACGTGATATTGATCGGCGCGCTCAACCCGCGTCTCAAGCGCCCGGACGTGCTCCAAGTCGGCGATATCCTCTTCATTCCGCTTGAGGCGGACGAGATCCTGGGGATCAAGGTCACAAGCGAGAAGGAAGGAACGAGACTCTACCGGGTGAAGCGGGGCGATCAGCTTTACAAGATTCTGCGCGAGCAATTAGGCATCCAGGGATTGGCGGCGCTGCGGAGCGCCGCCGAGCAGGTGAAGAGGCTCAATCCGGACAGAAAGAATTGGGATAACCTTGTGGCTGGAGCGACGATTCGGCTTCCGGGCGCAGTCGGAAGCGCCGAGCAGGCCGCGGCCAAACAAACGGCCAAGCAAGAAGAGGCGCCTGCGCGGATCGTCGGTCTGGACTACGGGCAAAAAATTTCCGTGCAGGAGAATCTCGATCTCTTAGCATTGGTGATGGGAGTCTTGGGACAGGAGACGAGCCGGGAAGGAGAGGAGCTGGTGGCGCTGCGTGAAGGGACAGTCCACATCGACCGTGGCTCTTATCCGGTCATTCAGAATCCTAAGAAAGGGCAGAGAGTCATCCTCGACCTGCAGAGTAAAATCACCGCCGCGCTGCAGTCAAAGCTGGAGGGAGATGCTCCCGGGGTTCCGGTTGTCTCCTTGAAAAAAGGGGCCTCACTCCACGAGGCGGTGACCAGCTTGCTCTCCCGACTGGGATTCCAAACTTTGCCCTCGAATCAGCCGGTCGTGGTTCAGGATCGAGGGGTCGCCGTTCAGGTGAAGGGGGAATGGATGGTGATTCCGCAGGAGGAAAGCGGCGCAGCGCAGCCAGTGCTCATCATCAGCTTAACCGATCTCCCGGGCCAGACTCCCGATTACCTCAAGGATTATCTCTCGCTCAAAGGGATGAACTTGAAAGAGATCCTGCTCCCGTCTCCGAACTCTCCGGCCGGAGGGCTCGCGTCGCCGAGCGGCAGTGGGGCGGCGCGGGGTCGGTTCGAAAGCTGGCCGGCTGACAAAGCCGCCCTGGTGGACGCGTTTCTGAACGACTACGGGATATCTTTTTCGAATGACAGGCAGTTCTCCGTCACGCTGCGTGACGGGATCCGAATGGACACAAAGGTAGACAGGTTGTTCGAATACAGAGGCAAAAAGATCGGGCTCTCTTTTCGGCCCCTCGGGGATGAGGTCAAGAAGGCACTGGAGCAGAGCCAGGGCATAGGCGTGACCGAGTTAGATCTTAAATCGCTCTCGTCGCGAGAGCTGATCGCGTGGTTGTTCGCTGCGGTCGGTGAATCGGCGACATACCGCGAGCAGCGCTTTCAGGCGAACGATCGCGCGGCCAAGGATAAATTGGCGCTCGCCATCTCCGGTTATTACTTGCCCCAGCGCTCGCTGCTTCTGACCGACAAGGAGATTCCCAAAGAGCTGGAGCGCTTCTTCGGCGAGAAAGGGCTCCGCGTCGTCCGCTTCCAGTAGGGCGATGATGTGGCCAGGACTCAGAATGAACAGCGATCGGAGCGAGGCGCGTTGAAAGCCTACAATTCAGTTTGCTTGTTGTGTCTCCTGCTCGCCGCAGGATGCGCGGTTCAGGGCGCGAGACGTGCCGCGCCTGCTCCTGTCAGCGCCGCGCAGACGGCCCCGGCGCAGCATTGTCCGGACCGGATCGACCGAGCCAAAGCCGGCGGGACTGTTGGAACAGTGGTCGGAACTGTCGTCGCGAGTGCGCTGGGCAGCCCTTTCCTGGGAATCCTCTATCAAGTCGGCGGCTACGCCGCAGGATTTTCCAGCGCCGCTCCGTGCCGGAGCCAAAACCCGCCGGTTGCGGCGGCTCAATCGCACAGCGATGCTCCACCTGTCCCGTCCGGCAAGATCGTCGAAGAAGATATAAAATAATCATCGGCGCCCGTAGCTCAACTGGACAGAGCATCAGACTTCGGATCTGAGGGTTGGGGGTTCAAATCCCTCCGGGCGCGCCA